>NZ_JAKKSJ010000015.1:0-116232 GCF_025653365.1 Shewanella sp. SW32
AAAGAGATTGCACGATAGATTGTCCTGTATGAGCTGCAAGTTGAGCCGCCAACTGTACAAGCCGTTTGGTCCTTCGTACATCCCCTAATTGTGCGCGCTGAAAAATGCTCTGTGCCCAGAGTGATGGTTCACTTAAAAACATGGCATGTGGTATCTGAAACAAAAGGTCAGGATCAGATCAGGTTAATTAAAAATGGTTCAAAAAAATCCCCCGGGGCAAACCGAGGGATTTGTGTAGAAGAGACAGGCATGGGCAGGGCTTCAATCCATCTTAGATGACTTTAGGCTTGTAACAGCCTATTCATCTAGGAACGATTTTAAGATTTCTGAGCGTGAAGGGTGACGCAGTTTGCGCAGTGCCTTAGCTTCAATCTGACGAATACGTTCACGGGTCACGTCGAACTGTTTACCCACTTCTTCAAGTGTGTGGTCAGTGTTCATATCGATACCAAAACGCATACGCAGTACTTTCGCTTCACGGGCGGTTAGACCTGCTAACACTTCGTGAGTGGCGTTTTTCAAGCTTTCGCTGGTCGCTGAGTCCAGTGGTAATTCGAGGGTTGTATCCTCGATAAAATCACCTAAATGCGAATCTTCATCGTCACCGATTGGGGTTTCCATGGAGATAGGTTCTTTAGCGATTTTCAGTACCTTACGGATCTTATCTTCCGGCATCATCATACGCTCAGCCAGTTCTTCAGGTGAAGGCTCGCGGCCCATTTCCTGTAGCATTTGGCGAGAGATACGGTTCAGCTTGTTGATCGTTTCGATCATATGTACTGGAATTCGAATAGTACGCGCTTGGTCGGCGATAGAACGGGTAATCGCCTGACGGATCCACCAAGTTGCATAGGTCGAAAATTTGTAACCACGACGGTATTCGAATTTATCTACGGCTTTCATTAAGCCAATGTTACCTTCTTGGATTAAGTCCAAGAATTGCAGACCACGGTTGGTGTATTTCTTCGCGATAGAAATTACCAGACGTAAGTTGGCTTCAACCATTTCTTTTTTCGCACGGCGAGCTTTGGCTTCACCGATTGACATACGGCGGTTGATGTCTTTTATGGCAGAAATTGCTAAGCCGGTTTCTTCTTCAACTGCTGCAAGCTTGGTACGACAACGAATGACGTCATCTTCAACCATTCTTAGGCCTTCGGCATAAGGTTTCGTTGAGGCTTTCTCAGTGTTGAACCAATCGAGGTTGGTTTCGTTGCCAGTGAAGAATTTAACGAAGTTTTTCTTCGGCATTTTGGCTTGTTCAACGCACAGTTTTAACACTAAACGTTCTTGAACACGCACGCGGTCCATCATAGTGCGCATGCTTTTGACTAAACGGTCAAACTGCTTAGGGACTAAGCGGAATTCTTTGAAGATTTCGCCGATTTCGAAGAGGGCTTTTACCGATTCAGGGTGTTCACGGCCCTTAGCTTCGATAATTTTCAGTGCGCTTTCGTAAGCGGCTCTAAGTTGACCGAATCTTTCACGAGCTTCTTCAGGATCAGGCCCTTTGTTGCCTTCTTCTTCATCTTCGCTGTCATCGTCATCCTCTTCGTCATCTTCATCGTCCAGCTCTTCTTCAGATAATTCTGAGCCGATGTGAGTGGCGGTCGGGGCGACGTCATCTTCGTCCGGGTTTACAAATCCAGAGATAATATCAGATAAGCGCAGTTCGTCGGCTTCAAATTGGTCGAATTGCTCAAGGATCATAGCGATCGCTTGTGGGTATTCGGCGACTGAACTTTGAACTGTGTTGATGCCTTCTTCGATGCGTTTGGCGATTACAATTTCGCCTTCGCGGGTCAGAAGCTCAACGGTACCCATTTCACGCATGTACATGCGTACGGGATCGGTTGTGCGGCCAAGTTCGCTTTCTACTGTTGCCAGTGCTGCGGCGGCTTCTTCTGCTGCATCTTCGTCTGTGTTGTCTTCCGACATCATCATGTCATCGGCATCGGGGGCTTCTTCGAACACCCGGATACCCATGTCATTTATCATCTGGATAATATCTTCGATCTGGTCAGAATCGACCATGTCTGCAGGTAAGTGATCGTTCACTTCTGCATAGGTTAAGTAACCTTGCTCTTTACCTTTGGCAAGCAACAGCTTAAGTTGCGACTGCGGAGTATGATCCATAGATATCATCCAAGTTGGGAAACTGTTACAACGACGGACACTTAGCATAAGCCAAGTGCCGCGCAAATCGTCAATTATAGCCGTGTGCACATATCTGTGCTAGTCACTGGGGTAGCGAATGAGGACATTTTTGCCTCAGTTTAACCCTTTCATGACTGAGATCAGCTTCGAGAGCTGCATCTTCTCTTCTTTTGTATGAGTCTGCTTTAGACTCAATTCCTGATATCGTTGTTCAATATATTGATTGTTCAACCAAACCAGGGTTTGTTTAAACTTTTCGAGCAAGTTTTCATCCGCCACTTGATGGTCCCATTGGGCCAATTTATGGAGAGTGCCGCTGTAAGGGTGCTCTCTGAATTGTTCAAGTAGTTGTGCGCTGTTTAACGTTTGCTCTCGAGTCATCTCCAATAACAGTGGCAGCAATTCTATGCCTGGCATCTGCAAGTGGGCGAGTGCGGGTTGTGGGGGTAAACCCATACCCAGTTTAGGATGTTGTACTAACAGTGCGATGGCGAGTCGCAATGGTGTACCGCGTCCTTTTAATCCTTTACTTGCCATTGGTTTAGCTTGTTTCACGCTAAAGCCTAGCTTCTTTTTCATATCTTCTGAGCTGTTCATTCCTAACTTGTGAGCTAAGTTCTCAAGTAGTAAATTTTGCAGCACAGTGTCTTGAATTTTTTCAATTAAGATAAAAGCTTGTTTCGCTAAGTTGCCTTTATCTGTACCGTATTTTGTCGCTAACGTGTTAAATAGAAACTCGGGTAGTGCAATGGCAGAGTCCATTAAGGTTTCAAATGCATCTTTACCAATTTTACGTACCATAGAATCAGGATCTTCGGCCTGAGGCAGGAACATAAATCGTACTTGATCGCCCGGCTTTAATAATGGCAATGCCGTTTCTAAGGCGCGCCATGCCGCTTCAGTACCCGCTCTGTCACCGTCGTAACAGCAAATCACTTCTTTAGCGCTGCGCAGCAAAAGCTGAAATTGCTCTGCTGTGGTTGAGGTGCCTAATGATGCGACAGCATAATCGACGCCAAATTGCGCCAATGCCACCACATCCATATAGCCTTCAACGATCAGTACTTTGTCTGGATCGCGATAGCGTTGCTTTAGTTCATAGAGACCATAAAGCTCATTGCCCTTATGAAATATGGGCGTTTCTGGAGAATTCAAGTATTTGGGTGTGCCATCACCTAAAACTCTGCCACCAAAACCAATGACTCGTCCGCGCCTGTCGCGGATAGGAAACATGAGGCGGTCACGAAATCTGTCGTAACGTTTCCCACTGTCGTTGCTAATTAACATACCCGCAGTCAGTAACTTATCCTGCGCATCTTGATTCTGACGATAGCGGCCCAATAAGCCATCCCAACCGTCTGGCGCAAAGCCAATACCAAAATGTTCTACTACATCATCGGATAAACCGCGATAGGCAAGATAATCGATAACTTTTTGTTTATCTTGGTGTTGTCTAAGTTGGTTTTGAAAGTAAAGGCTTGCTTCTTCCATGAGTTGATATAAGTCACGGCTTAAACCGTCATCATGTCGCTTGCCTGTGCCTTGTTCTCTGGGAACCTCTAATCCAAGCTGGCCCGCCAAATCTTCAATGGCATCAATAAAATCGAGTCGGTCATACTCCATCACAAAATCGATGGCGTTGCCGTGAGCACCGCAGCCAAAGCAATGATAGAACTGTTTATCACGGCTGACGGTAAACGAAGGTGATTTTTCGCTATGAAAAGGACAACAGGCCGAGTAGTTCTTACCCGCCTTTTTCAAGGGCACCTTACGATCGATAAGTTCGACTATGTCAGTGCGAGCGATTAGCTCATTGATAAAATCACGAGGTATTGCCATTGAGTGCTTAAAATCCCGCCTTGCGCGAATTTAAACAAACAAGCCGCGCATAGGCACGGCTTGTTCATACAGTGAAACGCTAATTATTGCAATTTAGCACGGATCATAGCGCCGATAGCGCCCATGTCTGCACGTCCTTGCACTTTAGATTTCAATGCTCCCATTACTTTGCCCATATCCGCCATGGCGGATGCACCTACTTCTACAATAGTTGCATCGATGAGCGCCGCGATTTCCGCCTCTGTAAGAGGGGTAGGCAGGAAAGCTTCAATAACTTGAATCTCTGCTGCTTCCACGTCGGCCAACTCGTTACGACCCGCTGCTTCAAATTGAGCAATCGAGTCACGACGTTGTTTCACCATTTTGGTTAAGACCGCTATAACCTGTTCATCAGTCAGAGATTCGCGGGTATCCACTTCAATCTGTTTGATGGCGGCTAATGCCATACGAATAGTGCTCAAGCGCGCCTTCTCTTTGGCGATCATGGCCTGTTTCATATGGTCTTTTAGCTGATCAATTAGGCTCATATGAGATTAATATAAACGTACGCGACGTGCGTTTTCGCGAGAAAGCTTCTTAGCTAAACGTTTAACTGCAGCTGCTTTTGCGCGCTTACGTGCAGTAGTTGGCTTCTCGTAGAATTCACGAGCACGCACGTCGGCTAAAATACCAGCTTTTTCACAAGAGCGCTTGAAACGACGCAGAGCTACGTCGAATGGTTCGTTTTCACGTACTTTAATAATTGGCATACGCCATCACCCCTTAGGTGTAGGTTGTTCTGGTTCAATTGCTCGAACCAAGTCTATTTAAAATGGTGCGGAATTTTATACCGAGACACCTAGGCTTGTAAAGCCCTAAAACTGAGCTCAGTCCTATAGTGGACTCAATATGGCCTGCGCGACTGGAGTAATCGAGCGCTTGCAGGTAGAATTGGCGCCCTTTAGTTAGCAATTGATGAGACACCATGCGGGTTTTAGGTATTGAAACATCCTGTGACGAGACAGGTATCGCCGTCTATGACGATGAACTGGGCTTATTATCTCATACTTTATACAGTCAGGTTAAGCTGCATGCTGACTATGGTGGTGTGGTGCCTGAGTTGGCGTCGCGTGACCATGTACGCAAAATTGTGCCGCTTATTCGTCAAGCGCTGAAAGATGCAAATACTGAAATTGCTGATCTCGATGGGATTGCCTATACCAAGGGCCCTGGTTTGATTGGTGCTTTGCTTGTTGGCGCTTGTGTGGGGCGGTCACTGGCGTTTGCTTGGGACAAGCCTGCAATCGGTGTTCACCATATGGAAGGACATCTACTGGCGCCTATGCTTGAAGATGACGCACCCGAGTTCCCATTTGTGGCCTTATTGGTCTCTGGTGGCCATTCTATGTTGGTTAAAGTCGATGGAATTGGCCGCTATGAAGTATTAGGTGAGTCGGTTGACGATGCTGCGGGTGAAGCGTTTGATAAAACAGCTAAGTTAATGGGGCTGGATTATCCCGGCGGTCCGCGTTTAGCAAAGCTTGCTGCTAAAGGTTTACCTGCAGGGTATAAGTTTCCGCGGCCTATGACCGATAGACCTGGACTCGATTTTAGCTTTTCGGGTCTAAAAACTTTTACCGCTAATACCATTGCTGCCGAACCTGACGATGAACAGACTCGAGCCAATATTGCTCGTGCTTTTGAAGAAGCTGTGGTTGATACGCTAGCGATTAAATGTCGCCGTGCACTGAAGCAAACAGGCTATAACCGCTTAGTGATTGCCGGTGGCGTGAGTGCTAATACGCGCTTAAGAGAAACCTTGGCTGAAATGATGAGCTCGCTTGGTGGACAAGTATTTTATCCCCGTGGTGAGTTTTGTACCGATAACGGCGCCATGATTGCCTTTGCAGGATTGCAGCGTTTAAAGGCAGGGCAGCACGAAGATTTGGCGGTAAAAGGTCAGCCAAGATGGCCGTTAGATACCTTGCCACCAGTGGCATAAAACGCCTTTGATGTTGATAGGTTATGTTGAGACAAAAAAACTGCGCTTATAGCGCAGTTTTTTATTGGGATAATGTTGTCACATTAAGATTTTTTAGGCGTTTTTTTACGTGAAACTTTGGACTCTTCACCTTTAAGTAACCGTTGGATATTGTCTTTATGACGAATAATGATAAGCGTCGATAGCATGGCAACGGGAATGGTAAATCTGTCGTCTAACCACCAAGTATAAAGTGGTGCAAGTAAGGCCGTCAGGATGGCTGCAAGGGACGAGTAGCGGCTAATTAAGAGGAGGACAATCCAAGATGCCATTAAGCAAATGGCTAAATCATCGCCAATGGGAGCCATAGCACCAAAAGCTGTTGCGACACCTTTTCCCCCCTTAAATCCAAAAAATACGGGATAAATATGCCCAAGGCAGGCGGCGATAGCGATAAGCCCGAGTGATACTGCATCTATGCCCATCAGATAGGCTAAATAAGATGGCAGGGCGCCTTTGAGCATGTCAAAAAACAACACCATGGCAGCCGAACTCGCGCCGCCAATTCGCAGTACATTGGTAGCTCCCGGATTACCTGAACCCTGTAATCTTGGATCGGGTAAACCCCTCATTCTACAAACCAGCACAGCACTCGAGATTGAACCTGCCAAATAGGCGGCCAAAATCATCAAAAGTGTCAGTGTTAATGGACTCACATTGGTTTCCTTACGCGTCTTAAGGTATTATCGCGCAACAATTTAAAAAGCTGACTCAGTTGTCAATCCCGCTATAGGTTTGTGGAATAACTCGCCCATTTGAGGTTGAGATATTTTCTGAATGAGCAAATCCTTTTAGGGCGTTATCCTACTGTGGATTGGCTCGAGTAGAAAGCAAATTAGTTATCTGTCAGAAGATTGCGGATTATACAGCTAGGATCGCTTTTAGCTTATCAGACCTCATAGTAGTAAGTTAGTTGGAGAAAGCATGGATAAAGTACTTATACGGCAATTACGCGTTGATACTGTGATTGGTGTCTATGAGTGGGAAAAGACAATCCATCAGAGCCTTTTGCTAGATTTAGATATGGCGTGGGATAACAAACCAGCCGCCGCGACAGACGATTATCAATATGCGCTTTGCTATGAGACAGTTTCCAATCGATTAACAGAACTTATTACTGAGCATCCAATCGAGTTAATCGAAACGGTTGCCGAGCGCGTAGCGGATTGCTTACTTCAAGAATTTAACGTGACTTGGGTGAAAGTTGTCGTGATGAAGCCAGGGGCTGTAGCCACTGCAGCATCGGTTGGCGTTGAGATAGAGCGTTCACGTTAGATACGAGTTTGATCAACTCGACTGTTGATTAAGAAATCATGTTTATCTTCAGATAAATCGGACATTGCATGGCACGTATTTATATCAGTTTAGGTAGCAATATCGAGCCTGAACAGCATCTGCAAGCGGGATTAATATCGCTGCGAGTGTGTTTTGGGCCGCTGCGCCTCTCTTCTATGTATGAAAGTGAAGCGGTAGGTTTTAGTGGCACTAACTTTTTGAATATGGTTGCTAGTGCTGAAACTGACCTTAATATTGCTGCGGTAGTTGCGCAGTTTAAGCAAATCGAGCAGAATCACGGCCGGCTTGTCGGGGCGAAGAAATTTAGCCCAAGAACTTTAGATTTAGACCTGCTGCTTTATGACCATGTGGTATGTGAAACGCCCGTTACGCTCCCCCGTGCAGAGATAGTTAATAATGCCTTTGTGTTATGGCCATTAGCCGAGTTAGCGCCGGAATTGATTCATCCCGTGGTTCATAAAAGCTATGCCAGTTTGTGGCAAGAGTATGATAAAGAGTCACAGCTGCTTTGGCCTGTGATGTTTGAATGGCCCCAAGGGCTGACGTTTTAATTTATTGATAGGATTGTCATGGATACGTTTCAGGTCATTATTTTAGCGCTTATTCAAGGGCTAACTGAGTTTTTACCTATTTCTAGTTCTGCTCACTTAATTCTGCCTGCTCAGCTTTTAGGCTGGGAAGATCAAGGTTTGTCATTCGACGTGGCGGTGAATACGGGGTCGTTATTTGCTGTGGTGATTTATTTTAGACACGAGTTATGGACTATGTTTAATGCTTGGGTTGCAAGCATCTTTAAAGGTCAGCAATCCGAAGACAGCAAGTTGGCATGGTGGATTATTCTGGCGACGTTACCTGCTGTATTTTTTGGTTTTATGGCTAAGGATTTTATTGCAACTCACCTACGTAATACAGAGGTTATCGCGGTCACGACAGTCGTTTTTGGTTTATTATTGTGGTGGGCTGATAAGATGTCGCGCCGCGATTTAACAATCTATCAGACTGGATGGCGCAAAGCCTTGTTAATTGGTTTCGCCCAGGCGCTTGCTTTAATCCCTGGAACTTCACGTTCTGGTGCCACTATGACCGCGGCGCTAATGCTAGGTTTGAGTCGAGATGCTGCGGCTCGCTTTTCATTCTTAATGTCAGTGCCTGTGAGCTTAGGCGCGGCAATTTTAGTGGGTAAAGATTTGGCGGAAAGCGCGCTGCCAATTGATTATCAAGCATTGATCTTAGGCACTTTGATTTCCTTTGTTGCAGCTTATGCATGTATTCATTATTTCTTGAAAATCATCAGCCGCATGGGAATGACCCCGTTTGTTATTTACCGTTTAGCACTGGGTGCTGTGCTGTGTGGATTTATTTTTTTGTAGTCATTCCAGTTTAGTCATCATAGTGAAATTATGAATAATAGAATCGGGTCAAGTACCCGATTTTTGTTTTTGGAGCTTCCTCATTTTTCTGAAGCTTAACTTATTTTTGGAGCTTTATATGGGTCTCGAATATCAGTGTCCAACCTGCGGACTTGCGTTAAAACAACACAAAGCCTCCCAAGGTTTTTATTGTGCAAATAAGCATCATTTTGATCGAAATGAGCAAGGTTATTGGGTTTTCACTAAACCACAACGCCAAAAGCCGACAGGGGATTCGCGCGAGCAAGTTAGGGCTAAGCGTTTTCTTCTCGAATCAGGCATCTTTTCGCCTTTAATCGATAAACTGGCTGAGTTAATCACGGGCTTTATCAAGCCTGACGCTTGTTTATTGGATTATGAATGCGCTGAGGGCTTCTATTTGCGTGCTTTAGCTTCCAAGTTGGCAGAGGTCGAAAATCCGCGAAACGTCCAGTACGTGGGTGTAGCGGACGCAGAAAATGCTATTTTTGCTGCAGCAAAAGCGCAGACTCCTGGGATCTTGTGTTTAAGCTCTTCTAAAAAATTACCCTTTGCCGATAATTGTGTGGATTTTATTACTGTTATTGATAGGCCGTTAAAGGGAAAAGAGTCTGTCAGGGTATTGAAAGACGATGGGACCATGTTACTGGTTATGCCTGGGCCACGACATCTATGGCAACTCAGAGAATATATTTATTCCGACTTGGCTGAAAAACCTTTCCAAGTGAATTTACCTTCAGCATTATTGGTAAAAGAAACTCAGTCACTGCGCTTCACCTTATCTGTTACCGGTGAGCAGGCATTAACGTTATTGGATATGGCACCCTATGCGTGGCGTGCAACTGACAAGATGAAACACGATATTCAAGCTAATCATTTTGAGTCGCTAGAAATTGACTATGTATTAGTCTTAGCACATAAACGCGTGAGTGAATCGCTATAGGTTAAAACTTGCAGTCGATGCGGTTAATTTTAAGACAATTCATAGGCTTAGTTAGATGGTTTTTTGATGTTTTAAACGGCTATATTACTCAAGTCTATGATTCTGTTTGACGTTTTTATGTTATTTTTATGTTGGGTAGGCTGGAGGTGTTATTATTTTTAACTTTAGGCCTATTTGTTCAGTGACAAATACAACCTTCTTATTGCCTTTGTTTCCCATATAGCCTCGATTTTTTTATCTATAGCTGTGCTTTAAATTAATAGCTTTCACTTCCCATAAATACATTTTTTATGATAGATGAGGCTGATTGTTAGGGATGCTTAAAAATGCAAACGAGAAGTTTAGATTAATAACGAGACTTTATTTAAAAGAGGAATAGCACTCGTTTATACAGAAGTATGCCAAAGCTAACTTTTAGGGGGGAGGTAGGCGAATCGCCTTTAACATGCCTTTGGAAGTTTAAAACCAATTTAGCGATTTTGTATTGCCACATTCGCTATTCTTTGCATGGCAATCTTGAATTGCAGGTATAAAAAAAGGCTTAGATTGATGTGCTTATCGCTTTCATCTTTCTTAAGCCTTTTGTCTTAACTTACTAAATAGTAAGCTAAATTACCTTTCATTACTTCTTGTAACGAGAAGCAACGTTGTCTAAACGGTCGTTTGCGCGTTTAGCTTCTGCTTGTGCGTCCATAGATGCTGCTTTTGCATCTTTAACGTCTGCAGACAGTTTGCTTTGCTCTGATTTCAGAGAACCAACATCAGCTGACAATTGATCAACTTTGTTGCCCAGAGTTGCAACGCTTTCTTCCAGAGCAGTAGTGTTCGCGCAACCACCTAGTAGGGCAGTCATTGCTAAACCAGCAATCATCAGTACTTTTTTGTTCATTGTAAAAAATCCCTTAAAATAGGTTGGATTTGAATGTTTCGTTACTTTGTAAGCGAAACTGCCTAATTATGACATAGCTATTTTAATTTGCTACGAATATTAATGTGTTTAACCACTATAGGCATATAAATTTTTTTTAAAAGCTTTTTTTCTATGTGATATCGACATTTCTAATCGTAAAAAGGGGCATTATTCACCATGCAGTGATGCACGACTTACAAATCCTTTACAAATTACTGGTTATCCGTCGGCAGTTTTGTTTGCATTTTTTGTTTAAACTGACTGACGGCTTCAACTCGATGTAAATTTAAGGCTTGTTTTATCTCTGCGCCTTGGAAACCAGTGGCAATGATGGCGGCAATATCGACATTATTGGCGACAGTGAAGCACTGAGTTAAATAATCTCCCTGAGGATATGGGATGTTTTCAAATCCTGTGCGGCCGCGCATATCTGCGGTGCAAGCTAATATAAGTTGCGTTAAGCGCTCTGGTTTACGCCAAAAGTCAGCTTTATCGAATATTTTAACGATAGTTTCGGCTCTGAGCTCGAATGCCTGATGGACGTTCTGATGTTGGTCGCTGACGAGCAACGCCAGATCGCGTGCCTCATTCGGTACTCGTAAACGTGTACAGAGTGCTTTTATGAGTGGCAAGCCTTTCTGGCCGTGGCCGTGATGCTTTGGTAAATGCTCTTTTGGGCTCAGTGCTTTGCCCAAATCATGTACTAGGGCGGCAAACCGAACGCTTTTATCTCTAGTGAGCAGTGCGGCTTGAGCGAGCACCATTAAGGTATGCACGCCAGTATCTATTTCAGGATGCCATTTTTCAGGTTGAGGTATGCCAAATAAGGCGTGAATTTCAGGGAATAGGACTTCGAGTGCGCCACATTGGTGAAGTACCTCAAAAAAGACTTCTGGGTGAGGTCCGCCTAAACTTTTATCAACTTCTTGCCAAACTCGCTCCGCCGTTAAAGCGCTAAGCTCATCGCTTGCGCTAATTTGACGCATCAGTGCCAGGGTTTCTGCGGCAATTTGAAATCCTAAGGCATGAAACCTTGCGGCAAAGCGGGCGACGCGTAACACTCGCAGTGGATCTTCAACGAAAGCATCCGACACATGGCGTAACAGGCGCGCGTTAATATCCTCAATACCATTAAAAGGATCATATAAGTTGCCCTTTTCATCTTGGGCGATCGCATTGATGGTTAGATCTCGGCGCAACAAATCTTGCTCTAAAGTCACATCTGGGCTGGCGTGGCAGCTAAAACCACCATAACCCAGACCAATTTTTCGTTCGGTTCGGGCTAAAGCATATTCTTGTTGATTTTTGGGGTGTAGAAATACGGGGAAATCTTTACCCACTTGGCGGTAACCCTGTTGCAGCATTTGTTCTGGTGTTGCTCCAACGACGAGGTAATCTTTATCTTTAATGGGAAGATTGAGCAGGCTGTCACGTACAGCACCGCCGACGAGATATATTTTCACAGGCAAGATTCGGCTAATGTGTCATGAACATAGCTTATCACGCTCATTAAGATGATGGATAAAGTCGTTGCGAGATATTTGCGCACTTATCTGTCACATTGATGTTGCAGATATTTTGACAATAACATTGGGACGCTTTAACGTGGGGCGTTATTTTTAAATTAGGATGATTGGTGGTATGTACAAGGCCTTTTACGGACTCAGCGATAACCCTTTTTCAATTGCACCCAATCCCCATTATTTATTTCTGAGTGATAGGCACAGAGAGGCGTTAGCCCATTTAACCTATGGGTTAGGGGAAACGGGCGGCTTTGTGTTGTTAACAGGGGAAGTCGGTACGGGTAAAACAACAGTATCTCGTTGTTTGCTTGGGCAATTGCCCGACAATACCGATACTGCTTTTATCCTTAATCCGTCGTTAACTGAGCTTGAATTACTCGCAACGCTTTGTGATGAGCTTAAGATTTCCTACGGCGATAATCCTACACTCAAGCAATTGACTGATCACTTGAGCCGTTTTTTATTGGCGAATCACAGCAAAGGTCGTAATACCGTGCTCATTATCGATGAAGCACAGCATTTACGTCCTGAGGTGCTGGAGCAATTGCGTCTTCTGACTAATTTGGAGACGGACACTAAGAAGTTACTGCAGGTGATTTTAATCGGTCAGCCGGAATTACAGCTGTTATTGAAGCGCCAAGAATTGCGTCAGTTAGCCCAGCGGATCACGGCTCGTTATCATTTATTGCCGCTCAATGAAGATGAAATCGCCCTCTATGTGCTGCATCGTTTGCAAGTGGCAGGGCGGTTTGAGCCTTTATTCACCCGTAAAGCCGTTAACGTTTTGCAGAAATACAGTGGCGGCATCCCTCGATTAATTAACCTTTTATGTGAACGTTCACTGATGGCAGGCTATGCACAATCGCGGGTGCCCATAGATCATCATATGGTGCGGCAAGCTGCGGCTGAAGTATTAGGTGAAGAAGAACCGACTCAAAATAGATATCTGTGGCCGACAGCAACGGCTGCGGCGTTATGTGTTGCGTTTGGTGTGTCTTATTGGTTATTTACTGATAAGTCAGCCAATACGGTGCCAGCGTCCAATTTGGTTACTGAGTCTGTACCAACTAATGTGGCGTCATTAAATGCTCAAACCTTGGGCGGGGAAGACGTCGCTGGTAAGTCAGTAAAACCAACTAATCAACCAAGCGGTCAGACTTCCATTCCCGATCCTAATCAACGTCTGTTAAACGAGGCGATTAATCAGAGTCGCAATATCGATACTGCTTTTGCAGGTTTGTTTAGCGTGTGGGGCAAAGTGCCCTATAAAGGCTTGACGGCTTGCCAATCGGCGGTTGAGCAAGGATTAGCTTGCTATCAACAGCAGGGTAACTGGATGTCACTGACTCGGCTTAATTATCCGGCTGTCGTGTATTTGGTTGATGACAAGCAACAAGATTTTTATGGTGCAGTGCTTGCGGTAGAGGGGGAACAATTACTGATGCAACTGGGTGAGCAGCAACTTTGGGTTGATAGAGCTTGGTTTAATCAACATTTCAGTGGCACCTTCGAAATATTATGGCAAGCACCTAATTTGCCTATGATGGATATCAGTCAAAAATCGAGTCCTGGTCAATTACAGTGGTTAGAGAATGCGTTAGCCCATGTGAATGGTCGTAGCCCCCGTCGGGTTAATCAATTTGATGTGCAATTGGAAAATGATCTTAAAACCTTCCAAAGTCAGCATGGATTAAAAGCCGATGGTATTGCAGGGAATCAAACATTAGTGAGATTAAATTTGTATTTAAGTCAGCAAGGCCCAAGGTTAACTGATGATGGGGCGCGCAGCTGATGTCCATTTTACTCGATGCCGTAACCCGCAACAAACAACAGCAACAATCACCGTTACCTGATGCTGTGATGACGCCAAGGGCTAATTATCCACAGCCTCGTAAATCGGGTGTGCCGATAGGAAAACTGTCTATATTAGTCGTTGCAGTTGCCGCTGGAATTGGTGTGGCTTGGGGATTAAGCGTTTGGGATAAAACTCGACTTCCCCAAAGTGATACTGTGGCAGTGGCTAACGTACTACCATCAACTTCATCATTACCAGCTTCGACTGTGATTAAAAATGAGCTTCAGTCTACCGCGGTAGGATCTGACTCTGAGCTCCAAGTTGAGCCCAGTGCTGCTTCAGGTGTTCGGCTTGCTGGGAAAGTGGCGCTTCCTCGGACGCAGACTTTACCCGAGCTAACGGTATCGCCGCAATTTCAGGCTGAGACTGTAGTATCAAATGCGCCTCAAGTGAATGCTAGCGCGAATATAACGACCAATTCTGTTGGCATGCCGGCTCAAAGTGATAGCAATTCGGGTTTTAGTGATTCAAGCTACGCAGATTATATGTCGACGTCAGCCCAAGTCGATGCGGCAAGTCAGGAAGCGGTTGTGCCAGCAGAGACGCAATCACAGCAGCCTATGATGTTAGGCGCTAATGCCAATGAGTCGGGTCTAGCGAGTCTTGAAGCCCTGCGTCAGCAAGTCAGTGCCGCGGCGGAAGATGTCGGTTTAGAGACCAATAAAAGTCGCGATGAAGATAAGTTAGTGGCTTCCTTTCAAAATGCATTAAAGGATGTGGAGTATGTTAATGCTGCAGAGACGAATGTCACTGAAGCTAAATTAGATCCTATCCCCAAAACTGCTGTGGATGAAATTCCGAAATACGGCCAATTACCTGCAGGTCTGCAATTACAAGTGCCTGAATTTAATATCGTTGCTCATGTTTATTCCAGCGACCCTGCCCAGAGATGGCTGAATGTAGACGGTGCTGAGTTACAAGAAGGGGATATGATTGCTGGTAAGCTGAAAATCATCTCTATTCGTCCAAGGGACATAGTGTTAGATATTCAAGGAACCCAGTTTAAGGTGCCCGCAATCTAATCAGGTATTACGATAAGTCATGCTAGCGGTTATTTGTGATAACAATGAATAAGTAGTTGATAAAAAAGGCGCACTAGGCGCCTTTTTTGATCTTAGCCAATCTCAACTTAATCAAACAGTCTGTTGGCTAAGAATAGGGTCAGTGCGTAACCGACGCTGTAGCAGAGGAAAAGTGCAGGAACATATTTCAAGTAACTCACAAAAGTCAGTTCTTTCACTTTACTCATGGCAACAATACCTGATGCTGAACCGATAATCAGCAGTGAACCACCTACCCCGACGCTGTAAGTCAAGCCAAGCCATTCAGGAGTACTCAGTACTGGATTGGCTTTTAACAATGCCGCCGTTAGCGGTACGTTATCAATTAAGGCTGAGCCCATACCCGTGACGAAGTTAGAGATGTTTGGATTAAACTGAGTATAAGCTTCAGTCAGCATGTCTAAGGTGCCAATTTCTTTAAGCATTCCAACGAGTAGTAAAATACCTAAGAAGAACAACAGAGTGTCGTATTCAACTTGGCGAATATACTCTAGGATCTTGATTTCTTCTTTATCGCTGCGAGTGGTATGGCCAATCAGGAACATAATTGATAGACCCGTTAAGAAGGTTAACACCGGCGGTATACCAAACAATATGTTGAGTAGCATGGTCATTAAAATGGTGCAGAAGAAGACGAGGGCAATCAATACATCAACGGTTTGATAAGTATGTTTGATTGGCGTCGTGCTCACAACACCTTCGGCTTTGAGTGAGAATAGGGTTGCCAGTAAAATCACGCTGACGGCTGAAGGGATAAACAACATCAATAGTTCAGACATATGCACATGCCCAGCTAAGAAGATCATCAGTGTCGTCACATCGCCAGTGATCAGGGCTACACCGCCTGAGTTCACCGCGAAGATAATCAACACTGCCATTCTACGGCGCATTTGCTTATCGAGTTTAAAGGTGGTTAATAAACCTAAAGACACTAAAGTCGCGGTGACGTTATCACAAAATGCTGAGAGCACGAGTGCAAATAGGGCGACTTGGATCATTAACATACGCACTGATACTTTCTGCGGAAACAGCTTTTGCACCATGATTTGGATCATACCCTTAGCATTCAAATATGCTACGAAGGTCATGGTCGACATCAGAAAGAGCCAAAGTGTGGCAATCTCGAGCAAATTTTCATTGAGCTGATGGGCAACGATTTTCTCATTAGCCGGTTCCCCTGCAGCCATAAACAGCGCTACCCAAGAGATACAACCAAAGAATAAGGTGGTTTTTGCTTTATTAAGGTGGGTCACTTCTTCGAAAATAATACTGAGCAATGCGAGCACGGCCAGTAAGATGAGAAAGGTATTTAACATAACTGCAATTCCAACTGCTGTTTTGATGTCGTAGGGCGACTTGAGTCAACCTAAAGATTGGGCATATCAAGGCTAAATTAAGCTAGCCGTGTTAGCGCGTGCGGATCAGAACATAATGGGCTAGAGAACGCAACTGTTAGCTGTAACTCAATTTAATGCTTCTTTGTGATGTCTATCTCATGCTTTTGGGTTGCTAATTAGTTTTATATATTGGTTATTGTTATTATTGTAGCGTTATTAACTGTATTGCTTGATTTGATTACCGCGTTAAAAGTGAGATCTACGATTAAAGTCTAAGCAGTTAGTTTGCATATTCTTCAATTAATTTTTATTCAGGTCGATATTCCTGAATTGTCGTGCCTATGTAGGCAGGCATTTTTAATGCTTGCCTTTTGAATGAGTGCCCGCTAGGAAGTAGAGTGCTCTTAGCACTCTGTCCTGCAGAATTCTGCGTCTTGAGCTTGTTTGGGTATCAATACTGGATATTGTGTTTTGGAGTAGAGGAAAATGACATTTGTTATCTGGAGTCTTTTGCTTTTAGGCTCACTCGTTTGGTTAACGTATTGTGGTAAGCAACTTATTGCGCTGGGCGTGATGGGTTGGCCTTAGCACGTTATTGAGCATATCCACTTGACCTTACAATTCATGGTGGCTGGGATAATATTTAAATCGGCTTTAGGTTCTAAAAAGTCTGATCGTTATTAAAGCGACACAAAGCTAACTAAATCGAATAAAAGCAAAGGGACGCATTGGCGTCCCTTTGTTATGTTTAAACGGCTTAAATACTAAAGCTTAGGCTTAGCTTGCCGCTTTCATGCTCGCCAATACGCGATCAGCTGCTTCTAAGGTTAAGCGTATCTCTTCTTCGCCATGGGCCATTGACAGGAAGCCAGCTTCATAGGCACTTGGCGCTAAGTAAACACCTTCATCTAGCATGCCGTGGTAGAAAATACGGAACTGTTCGATATTGCATTGGGTCACTTGATCGAAACGAGTGATCTTGGGTTGTTCCGTGAAGAAGAAACCGAACATGCCACCAACATAGTTGATCGCCATTGGAATACCGTGCTTATCCGCAGCCGCTTTAAAGCCTTCTGCAATACGTTTGGTTTTCGCGCTCAGCGCTTCGTACAGACCTTCTTCACACAGGGCTTCCATTTGTGCCAGACCCGCTGACATCGCAATGGGGTTACCCGATAACGTACCCGCTTGGTAAACCGGACCCGTAGGGGCGATAAATTGCATCACATCTTTACGGCCACCGAAAGCCCCCACTGGCATACCGCCACCAATCACTTTACCGAGTGTGGTTAAGTCTGGTGTGACGCCGTAGTAACCTTGAGCGCCACTTAGTGATACGCGAAAACCTGTCATCACTTCATCGATAATCAACAGCGCGCCAAACTCATCACACATATCACGCAGGCCTTGAAGGAAACCTGGGACAGGTGGAATACAGTTCATGTTGCCAGCAACGGGCTCGATGATGATGCAAGAAATCTCAGTTGGATACTGCTCGAACAGGGTTCTAACTGAATCTAAATCGTTATACACAGCGGTTAAGGTGTGTTTGGCGAAATCTTCTGGAATACCTGGTGAGCTAGGTTGACCTAAAGTTAACGCGCCAGAACCGGCTTTCACTAACAGGCAATCTGCGTGGCCGTGGTAACAACCTTCGAATTTTAAGATCTTGTCACGATTAGTAAAACCGCGTGCTAAACGGATAGCACTCATGGTAGCTTCTGTGCCTGAACTCACCATGCGTACTTGCTCGATAGAAGGCACCATAGAGATGACTTTTTCGGCCATTTGCACTTCAAGCTCAGTTGGCGCACCAAAAGATAAGCCATTTTCTACCGCTGCTAATACCGCAGCACGGATTTTAGGATGGTTGTGGCCGAGGATCATCGGGCCCCAAGAACCGACATAGTCGATATAAGCTTTACCATCGGCATCGTAAATATAAGCGCCGTTAGCTTTTTCAATAAACAGGGGCGAACCGCCTACACCATTAAATGCACGAACCGGAGAGTTAACGCCGCCGGGGATGGTTTTTTTAGCCTGTTCAAATAGCGCTTCGGAACGGGTCATGTTTAGTCCTTAAAGTCTGTAGCCAATTAGCGATCGGCTTTACGTGAATACCAATTAACCGGACACTCATATTTTTCGAGTTGATTATCAACGCCGAGTGTCAATGCAAACAAAGCCATGCGAATTAACAGCCCATTATCCGCCTGTCTGAAGATGGCGAGATTGGGATGGCTGTTCAAATCATTATCTAACTCATTGGCTTGCGCGCGTGAATCCCTTGGAAGCGGATGCATAATGACAGTGTTAGATTTGCAATGCTGAGTGTAAATACTGCGATTTAAGCGGAACTTGCCGCGATACTTATTTGCTTCTTCCTGTGAAGGGAAGCGTTCTTCTTGAATGCGAGTGAGATACAAAATATCTGCTTGATCTAAATGGCCTTCAAGTTGGTCGGTTATTTTGATGCTATGGCCAGCATTTTCAATGTCGGAGATCACATAATCAGGCATCGCTAATTCTGCGGGTGAAATCAGCGTGAAACTGATGTTCTTATACATGCAGAGTAAGCGTGATAGTGAATGCACAGTGCGGCCAAATTTTAAGTCGCCGACCATAGCGATGTGCATGCCATCGATACCGCGGCCAGCACACTTGAGTTCTTTTTGGATAGTGTATAAGTCGAGCAAAGCTTGGGTCGGATGCTCGTTCGAACCATCGCCGCCGTTGATCACTGGGACGCGGCTGCCTTCTGCAAACTCTTTTACCGAGTAAGAGTCTGGATGGCGCATGGCAATGACATCAGAATAGGTGGATAACACCCGCGCCGTATCGTACAGGGATTCACCTTTAGATAAAGACGATGAAGCCATGCCTGTGGTTTCACGTACATGGCCGCCGAGCAAGTTAAAGGCACAGCCAAAACTCACGCGGGTACGGGTACTGGGTTCGAAAAACAGGTTACCTAAAATGGCGCCATCGAGCACATTATTACGCTTCTCTCGAAGTGCATAGGGCATCATGCGGCTAGCGACATTAAAAATAGTTTGGATTGAGTCAAGATCTAACTGGTTTACGGAGAGGATATGGGATCCTTCGAACTGATTCATCAGCCTGTTTTCCAATTTGCTAGGGGGCATTTTAAGCTGCGGTATCGCGCTTATCTGCCCTGATGTTATGTAGGGTGGCTGAGGCGCGATTGTAGCAGAAGCACAGGGGCAACGAAATAGCCACATTGCCACTGTGTTAGATTTTTGCGATGAAGCCCAAAGCTTTTAATCTGCCGTCTCAGGTTTGAATCAAAATTAGGTATTGAATAGCGGCTAGATTTTGAAGCGATATTAGGCTTGGCCTGAACTAATCTCCTGTTGTAGGTTCGACCAACTGATCACCCCAACCACATTGTCTGGTGTATCTTGATAGATAAACACCTCACCGCAGCGTTTGGGCGACAATAGTGAATAGACTTCATTGAGGGTGGTGCTGTCGCTTAGCCCTTGCATGGGATGGCGTGATAGCGTGGTACTGTCATCATAGGATTGCATTTCAAGACTAAGCATTTCGATAATGCCATCGGCATTGCGAACTAGCACAGGGCGACCTTCGGCGCGTTTTAGTACTTCGAGCAGCAATTCATCGTTGTTATTGACGATAACAAAGCGTTTATCCATCAAGGCTCGCACGCCTTTTTTCTGCAGTGCTAAATTCACGGGGGCGACCTTATAACCTAGTCCCATAATTTCTAATTGCTTAAAGAAAATGGAGTCAGTCTTAAAACCCTGATAAGCAATTAAAAAAGCCGGAATTGTTACAAACATTGCCGGTAAAATAATGCTGGCGTCATTAGTCATTTCTAACAGGGCGACTAAGGCGGCCAGCGGCGCGCTTAAACACACGCCCATCATGGCTGTCATGCCGATCACAGTGTAAAGCCCTACATAAGGGGCGATGGACGGGAATAAGATAGCGCTGATCAGCGCCAAAATCGCCCCGAGCAGCGCGCCGATACCATAAAGTGGACCAATTAAACCGCCGGGAATACCTAAGCCAATCGCCGCAATAGTGGCAATGATTTTGGCAAATAATAGGGCGATTAACAGCAACAGGCTTGGATGTTGGCTAATGGCTTCGCCAATAGCGAGATCGCCCGTGCCAAGGGCTTGCGGCAACACGAGACCGATTAGGGTGGTGACACTACCCGCCAATAATAGTCGGTAAATCAGTGGCCAGTTTTGCCCCGTCGCGGTGACTTTTAAGAGTGAGTAATTAAACAGCGCCGCGGCGCAGCCCAATACCACGCCGCCGATGGCGAGAATAGGGTAATGGTCTAAGGGAATATGGATCACTTGAATACGGTCAAATTCGTGCACATTACCAAACACCAGTTGGCTTGAAACTGCGCCACAAATTGCTGATAGCATAATCGGGAAAAAGTAATGGATTTTATATTCACGTACTATCACTTCGAGTACAAAAATCACCGCCGCTAAGGGCGCGTTAAAAGTGGCGGCAATCCCTGCGGCAATCCCACTGGCACACATGATGCGTACGCTATTATCGGGAAGATTGAATTTTTCAGCGAGAAAACTGGCGCTGACAGCACCCAGATGAATGGCTGGACCTTCACGGCCGACTGAGAAATTTGTGCCTAGGGCAAAGAGTGCTTGAAAAAATTGCCCAGCGGCGGATTGTAGGGGGATTTTACCATAATGCAGTTTAACTCTATGTAACACATAGGCTATTCCCATACGTTTATAGCGTTTGGAGCCTAACTTCGCCACTATCCAAATTAATATTGCGCCTAAAAGGGGTAACAGGGCTCGCCAGTCGGCGACGTTCCCCGTAAAATCCAGCGCCTGTATTTGGGTGTAATGATTAGCCCAAACGAGCAAGAGTCGAAACAGTAAGATCACACAGGATGCAAAAATAGCAAATAACAGTGCCAGTATGCACAGCTGTGCACTGATGCGGGCTTGAGATAAATGGTCACGTAGCTCATTGGTTAAATACTTTTTGGCTGTGACTATGGCATGTTGGATAGCGACTTTATTTATCGTTAATTGCACTACATTGGCCTGAGTTGTATTGTATCGAACTCGTTCTTGAGTTGATTGTATTTTATATAAGGGGCTGTTACCTAATGCCAAATTATCATCGTTGGCTAGATCGGCTGCAAGTGATGGATCTCAAGTATCGTCCATCTTCAGTGTATTTATCGCTTTTAGTGTTAGTTTCTATTCTTTTTGGGGCTTGGATAAGTTTTCTGCTATTAAGCAGCGATGAGCCTGTTGTTAAGCATATCAGCAGCAAGACTCAACGCTTGACCGCTGAGTTAGAGGCACAGACCCAACTACTTGCGACCCGAAATTTAGAGCTGTCCGTCGAGCGTGAAGCTAATACCCAAATGCAAGAAATGTTTGGCCAGCAAATGAAAAAGCAAAAAGAATTGGAGCATGAGCTGGCATTTTACCGCAGCATTATGACACCGGATGATAATGCTGAAGGTGTTGCTATTCACGGACTTGAAATGACGCGGGGCGCTTTGGCCGATGAATATCATCTCAAGTTGGTGTTGACTCAGTTGCAAAAGCGTAAGCAAGCTATTCAAGGTCGAACTGAATTGACGCTCATTGGTGTGCAAGATGGCAAATCTGTTAGCTTGAGTGTGAACAAACTCATGGGTTCTAAGTTGGAATTTGATTTTCGCTATTTTCAAGTCATAGATACCAAGGTCACTGTTCCTGCTGGCTTTAATTTACAACAAGTGAAAGTCAAAGTGCTGGTGCCTTCGAGCCGCTGGACTAAGAATTCGCAGACCGAACATGTCTATAGTGCCCCTGAGTTATTACAGGGTGAAAAAGAACCACGGGTAATACTTGAACAAAACAGTCAGGTAAAGGATAATTTGCCCCAGAAAACTGATGTAAGAGGTAGTAATGACTGATCAAGCTGATACAGCAATGCCAATCCAATTTACCGATGCGGCAGCCGCTAAGGTGAAAGGTTTGCTGGAAGAAGAGCAAAATCCTGCACTTAAGCTACGAGTCTATGTGACTGGTGGTGGTTGTTCTGGATTTCAGTACGGCTTTACCTTTGATGAAAAGGTCAATGACGGCGATTTTACGATAGAAAAACAAGGCGTTCTCTTGGTTGTCGATCCTATGAGCCTACAATATTTAGTCGGTGGTGAAGTGGATTACACTTCAGGACTGGAAGGTTCTCGCTTCTTCGTGAAAAACCCTAACGCAACCACAACTTGTGGCTGTGGTGCCAGTTTCTCTGTGTAAACAGTTTCTCTGTGTAAAAAGTTTTTCTGTTTAATGATGACTAACTTTGCATCTTTTTAGGCGTGGAGTGAGATCAAAAAAGCCGTCGTATTGACGGCTTTTTGTTGGGCTAAATTTATTTTCTACAAGAGCTTAGCTCATGATGTTCAGGTTAAGCTTAGGCTTAAACCATGCCTTTACCTTTTTATCAAAGGCTATCCAAACTT
The DNA here is from genome assembly GCF_025653365.1 of Shewanella sp. SW32. Lineage (NCBI taxonomy): Bacteria > Pseudomonadati > Pseudomonadota > Gammaproteobacteria > Alteromonadales > Shewanellaceae > Shewanella > Shewanella sp. SW32. The sequence goes on from NZ_JAKKSJ010000015.1 coordinate 22,829, forward strand.
GTAGTAATGACAAGACGATCAAAGCGATAAAAATCACATAGTCAGGCAGTTTTCCCTGCCATTCACCTAGGTACACTGTCGTTGGACCTACCACTAAGTTGCCCGGATCGTACATGATCACTGGCAGCATGCTAATCAATCCAAGCTGCACGACTGTGTAGCCGCGCAGCATGATAAGCCCTGCTTTTTGCCGACCGATAATGGCAATCACCATCAGGAGGGTTAGCAGACAAAATAACACCCCTTGTTTAGCGATTAAGCCACTCACTGACGCAACAACATACACTAGCAATAGGGCAATGAGTCGTTTCGGAAAGTGTTGACTCAGGGCTGTATTTGCCTCTGATGTCGGTATCGCCGATTTTTGCTCGCTCATAGGCATTCTCGTTTAGCGATAGCGATTAGTGGCTTTGCTTAGGCGCTAATCTTTGATCTAACTCATAAGGTGGGATTACCACACCTAAATCATCTAATACTGGGAATACGGCGACAAAGAGGTCGTCATCTTCCATGCCTGGCACCCATCTTTCGTGAAATTCGTCGAGTGGAATCGCTAACGTTTGACAATCACTCCATTCATCCACTGCCCAAGAATCAGCGGCTTCTTCGGTTGGCCACATTGGGATGCAATCTTCTTCTTCAGTGGTTAACATCACGCAACCGTCTTGGTCTTGTAATGTCCAAAGTATTTTGTGTTCTTTAACTTGTTCAACGAGGTAATCGTAACGGGCTTCTGGCGTCATTGCTGCTGTCTCAGCGAGGTTTTTAACAGTCTTGCTCATGAAAAATATCTCTTTTGCTTGGATAGGGCGAAGCCTGTTGTGTCTCTAATGTAAAAACCTAGGGCACAGCAAAATTCGCCAGTTGGCTAAATGGTAACATTAGAGCGGGATTAGAAAAAGAACAACAGCGCCAAGAGAGCGCTGTTGTGTTAGATCTTCGGCTTTTATTCTGCCGCGCGGAAGTAGCGATAGATAAAGCCCGCCAAAATGGCGCCGACAATCGGTGCTACCCAGAACAACCAGAGCTGTGATACCGCCCAGTCACCGACAAACAGTGCAGGGCCTGTGCTACGCGCTGGGTTCACCGAAGTATTGGACACAGGAATACTAATAAGGTGAATTAAGGTTAAACCTAACCCTATGGCAATTGGGGCAAATCCCTTAGGAGCTCGCTCATCGGTGGCGCCTAAAATAATAATCAAGAAGAACAGTGTCATAACGATTTCACAAATCATCACCGACAGCATGCTATAGCCACCCGGTGAGTGCTCACCAAAACCGTTAGAGGCAAATCCGACCGCGAGTGAAAATCCCTCTTGTCCTGAAGCGATGAGATACAAGATGCCTGCGCCAACAATTCCACCCGCGACTTGGGCTATGATATAGGGCAATAATTCTGCTGCCGGAAAACGTCCCCCAGCCCAAAGGCCGAATGACACTGCAGGGTTGAGATGACAACCTGAAATATGGCCAATCGCAAAGGCCATAGTCAGAACCGTTAAGCCAAATGCGAGCGCGACACCGAGTAAGCCTATGCCCACCTCGGGAAATGCAGCGGCAAGTACCGCACTGCCACAACCTCCAAGGACTAACCACAAGGTGCCAAGAAATTCTGCCGCCATTTTTTGTGACATGTTCATTGTTTGATTTCCTATTCTTTTAAAGACGCTTGCTTGTTAATCAGTGCGTCTTTATTCCTAATTTACCTGCCTATTAACGGATCTTGTCTGAGTGAGCAAAATCGCGCTGTAGACATGAGTTCCCTTAAAACCAGTTTCTTATTGGACGCCTATGAGGCTATTCCTAAGTGTTTGAGCTGTTTAGAGCAATATCCTGTATCCGTTTTCACTATAGTGAGACTTGATTAAGCTTCAGTGACGAAACTTTTTTTACTCATGCTTCTGTCACTAAATGCTTCAGTAATTAAGAATAGATGGCTTTAAAATAGCTGCTGATTTTCTTGATAAATTTAGGGAGGAAGAGGGGGAAAAGATTAGTTTGTCTTTTAAAGACAACAAGAGCTTCATGTAGAAGCTCTTGTTTAGGTTATCACTTTAGTATTTTGCGAAGGCCAATTACTTAGCGCTAAATCGTCCGCCGAGTACGGCTTCGCGGGAGGCGCCTGTTACTGCAGGGAGATTAGCGGGTAAACCTAAGTGATTGCGCATGGCGAGCCAGGCAAAGGCGATGCCTTCTGCCCACTTAGGATCGACGCCAAGGGCCGAGGTAGTATCCAGCTTATAACCTGGTAATAAGGCTGCAAGACGCTGCATCAGTTGACCATTAAATGCACCGCCGCCACAGACGAATAATTCCCCTTCATTGGATAGTTTTATAATGTCTTGGGCTATGCTGTGGCAGGTTAAATCCAATAAAGTTGATTGAATATCTTCTTCATCTAAATGATTAAAGGGCGATAATTGCTGCTCTAACCAAGCTTGGTTAAACAGTTCGCGACCAGTGCTTTTAGGGTAAGCAAGGGAAAAATACGGATGCGAAAGCAACTGAGTTAATAAGCTTTGATCAGTTTTTCCGGATTCAGCCCATTCGCCATTTTTATCGAAGGGCTCACTTTTAACCTGTTGCATCCAGGCATCAATTAAGGTGTTGCCAGGCCCTGTATCAAAGCCTAAAACTTCTTCGCTATTGCCCGGCAGATAGGTGATATTGGCAATACCACCAATATTGAGGATGACACGTTTTTTACCGACTTGGGCAAAGGTTTGCTGGTGGAATGCGGGTACTAAGGGCGCGCCTTGCCCACCAAGGGCAATATCTTTGCGACGAAAATCGGCAATGACATCTATGCCTGTTTCGGTCGCAATAGTATTAGGATCGCCAATTTGTAAGGTAAAACCCACTTCGAGGTTTGGCATATGGCGCACAGTTTGACCATGGCTACCAATGGCGATGATATCTTCTTTCGCAATAGCACATTTAGCCATCAGATTATTGACTGCTAAGGCAAACAGCTGACCCACATTTCGATCTAAACGGCCGAGGCGGTTAATTTCATCTGAGCTGGGTAAGCACAGGCGCTGTAGACCTTTGAGTAAATGGCTCGGAATAGCTTCGGTATGGCTGGCGATAAGCTGCGGCTGTGCACCTGAAAAGTCGACCAATACTGCATCGACACCGTCCATGCTAGTGCCTGACATAAGTCCAATATAATAAGCGTTTTTCATTGGGAGGAATCCATCCGTCGTTATTGCATTGCCAATTGCGTTTGCTTGTTTTGCGAAAGTGTAGTCATCAATTGCTTGCTAAGTGCATCGAATTGATTTTTTTCTTTTCTCGCAATTGATTCGGATTTCGGTAGCGTAATCGTTCTCGGGTTGCGGTGTACGCCATTGACGATAAATTCGTAATGTAAATGAGCCCCTGTGACACGGCCTGTTTTACCTAAAGTACCAATAATTTGTCCTTGCTTAACGTTGGCGCCTTTGCTGACATTACGTTTTGTGAGGTGTAGATATTTGGTGGTATAGGTATCGTTATGTTTGATAAACACATAGTTACCGTTGAATTGATTATAACCAGACTCAATAACGCGTCCACTACCCGCAGCTTTAATGGGCGTGCCAATGGCTGCGACATAGTCTACACCGCGATGGGCTTTGACTTGGCCTGTCACTGGGTGCAAACGTCTTGGATTAAAGTTGGAGCTGACATACTTAAAATCGACCGGTGAGCGCAGGAAGGCTTTACGCATGCTAGTGCCATTTTCGGAATAATAGTTACCGTCGGTATAGCGAATGGCAGTATAGCGCTCATCTTGGTTAACAAATTCTGCAGCTAAGATATTGCCATTACGCAAAAATTCACCATCGGCATATTCTTGCTCGTAAATAATGGCGAAGCTGTCGCCTTCGCGTAAGTCTAAGGCAAAGTCGATATCCCAGCCGAATACGGTCGATAATTGTAATATCTGGTTGGCAGACATGCCTGCATCCACTGCGGCATTCCAGAAATTGCTCTTAATTTTGGCACTGGTGAAATGGTTGCGAATTTCCACATCCTTTTCGGAGATTTTTTCGTTGTATTGCTCTTGGCTTTTAGTGATGACTAGCGTGGAAATAGCATCGACCCGATAACGTACTTCAGTCAAATTACCGTTTGCATCCTTTGAAATCACAATTTCTTCGCCCGGCATTATCTTAAGTAAGTTTTGCTTGGCTAAAGGCAACTGGGTGATTTCATAAACGTCTTTGCTGGTTAAGCCAGCGCGGTCAAATACCGCGGCTAAAGTATCACCATTTTTGACGTTAAAATGTTCTACATCTCTGTGAAGAGCGCTTTCGTGGGATCCTGCGGCTTGATTATTAGCTCCACCAGCAGCAAGCGCATCGGGTGAGGATAACGGTTCAGCCGTTGTCGGAGCATTATCTGTTTGACCTTCTGGCAACTCAGGGCGTTCAGGCGAGCGAAAAGCTAAGGGCACATCATAACGGGTGTTGATTTGAGCTTGGTCATCAATGCTAGTGGTTTGTCTTGAAGCTTGCGCTTCTTCAGAAGGTAGAAGCATGGTTATCATTGTGATAACTGAAAGAATGCTAAGGAGAATTTGATGCTTTTTAGGCAACAATTTAAATAACGTTATAACCTTTCCCATTGACGCCGATACCAATAACCAGAGACTTAAATAATCCCGTTAGTGTACACACTTTCAATTGTGGTGGCTAACAAGTAACATAAGTCTCTTCATTTTATGATCATGGCCTTAGGAGTCCCTGCCGAGATGGCTGATTTAGACCAAGTATTAGCAGAAATTAGACGTGGTACCGATGAGATTTTACTCGAAGCGGATCTGCTGGAAAAACTCAAAGAAGGACGTCCACTCCGTATTAAGTTAGGCGCTGACCCTACCGCTCCGGATATCCATCTTGGACATACAGTAATCTTAAATAAATTAAGATTATTCCAAGAGTTAGGTCATGAAGTCATTTTTTTGATTGGTGACTTTACTGGTATGGTGGGGGACCCAAGTGGTAAAAATAGCACACGTCCGCCGCTCACCCGTGAACAAGTTTTAGCGAACGCAGAAACCTATAAAGAACAGGTTTACAAGATCCTCGATCCTGCGAAGACTCGTATCGAATTCAACTCAAGCTGGTTAGAGCCATTGGGCGCCGCTGGTATGATCCGTCTCGCGTCTAAGCAAACTGTGGCTCGTATGATGGAGCGTGATGACTTTAAGAAGCGCTATGCCTCGGGTCAATCAATTGCGATTCATGAGTTTATGTATCCTTTACTGCAAGGTTATGATTCAGTTGCGCTGCAGGCCGATGTTGAGTTGGGTGGTACAGATCAAAAGTTCAACCTGTTAATGGGCCGTGAACTGCAAAAAGCCGAAGGCCAAAAGCCACAAGCTGTGATCATGATGCCGCTGCTCGAAGGTTTAGACGGCGTGAAGAAAATGTCTAAATCGGCGCATAACTATATTGGCGTGAGCGAACCTGCCAATGAAATGTTTGGCAAGCTGATGTCAATTTCGGATGACTTGATGTGGCGCTACTTTGAACTACTGTCATTCCGCCCACTGGCTGAAATTGAACAGTTTAAGCAAGATGTGGCGAATGGGTCTAACCCGCGTGACACTAAAATCGCCTTAGCTAAGGAAATTATCACACGTTTCCATGATGCAGCGTCTGCCGAAAGTGCGCATCAAGCCTTTGTCGATCGTTCTAAGGGCATGATCCCCGATGATATCGAAGAAATTGAGTTAGCTGCGGGTGAAGGTATTGCGATTGCCAATCTGTTGAAAGACGCTGACTTAGTGTCATCGACTTCAGAAGCGATGCGGATGATCAAGCAAGGCGCGGTGAAGATGGACGGCGAAAAGCTAGAAGATAGCCGTATGACTTTGTTCGCGGGTACTGTTGCTGTATTCCAAGTCGGTAAACGTAAGTTTGCCAAAGTGACTTTGGTATAGTGACGTTGGTTTAGTTAGGTTTACGCTACAGTAAGTTTAAACGAACAAAAAGAGCGCCTTAGGGCGCTCTTTGTTTTTGAATCTTTTGACAATACAAGATTAAGGCGCTGTATTGGCCTCATGCTCGGCGATATTACATCTGTCGGTGCCAAAGTGTTGCCCACCACTGCATTTCCATGCCAATTGGGCCGAACTTACCTGCCAAAGTTTAGCGTTTTGTTTCAGTGAGATAATCAACAGCATCTGTGGATGCTGCTTGGAAAGCTCGCTCACTTGATAGGTTAAAATGCCGTCTTTATTGGTTTGAGTTCGCACTAAGGTAAATTTGTTGCCTGCATATTGGCTGCTGATTTTATTGGGATCTTCCGACCAAGGCTGATGTTGTGCCTGAGCGGTACGTAGTTGTTGATTAAAATGGCTTACTGGCTGAACGGCGTAGGAAACGATAATGGGCTGTAAGGCCTGTGCTTTGGGGGCCAGTATTAAGCCATTAAGGGCGAGTAGGGCAATCAATCCAAAAAACTTCATACAAACCTCATTGAAACGAAACGGCTCAGTCAATTTTTCAAAGGTGAAATACGCAGTGGTATTGACTCATTGTTAGTTTCGACTCGTTTTTAGGGATCAAGTTTCAAAGACGGATAAATTTTGTGACTACTGCATCGCTAATTGGTCTGACATGGTCTGGTAATCGATTAGGTCGACATGTTCCGTTACTCTGCGATTGAGCATGTCGATCTTAAGGCTTGTCACACCAGGTATCGCAACATCGATGATTTTCCCCGGTTTGCCAAATTGTTCACCTGGACCCTTGAAATGATAGTTACCTATCATCACAACTAAAGAGCCTGCGTTATACATATGTTCTATGTTGAAGTTGTACTCGAGCACGCCCTCGTGGGCGCGCTCAAGGAAGTCGATGATGAAGCGGCCGCCGGTGTATTTGCGGTTGGCGGTTTTGTCGAAGAAGACGCTTTCGCGGTTATAGAATTTGCGCAGTGTCTTATAGTCGTGTTCAGTTAGCGCATTCATATATTTTACGGCTAACTGCTGTTCTTGTGGCATTTCACCTGAGTTGGCTTGCGCCGCTGCAGGATTGAGGGCTGGAACAAAAATGAGGCACAAAATAAAACACAATATTCGCAAACTATTCCCTCTTGGTCTTGAGATCAAAGGCCGGTAATGAAAGATGCCACTTGATGGCACTTAAGCGGATTAACAGGGCACTGGCCATCGCCAGAAACAGCGCCATTTTTTCGCCCATACCGTAGGCTAAGCTCACGGTATAGCCGATACCACCTATGATCGAAGCTGTGGCATAGACTTCTGTGCGTAAGACCATAGGAACTTGTCTACACAGTAAGTCTCGAATAATGCCTCCTCCCACGCCTGTGATCAAGCCCATTACGACGGCAATCATCCCACTCAAGCCCATATTGAGGGCCTTTTCAGCACCTATCACGGTAAAGAGGGCCAATCCAAAGGCATCTGCGACGGGTAAAATATACTCGGGTACCTTACGAGGGCGACGGACTAATAGCAAACAGACGAGCACGGTTGCGAGGATCACTATGATGTAATTCGGGTCGCGGATCCAGAACACTGGCGTTGCACCAATTAAGGCATCACGAATACTGCCACCACCGACAGCGGTAACCGAGGCGAGCACTATTACGCCAAAGGGGTCCATTCTATGGCGTCCAGCGGCAAGTGCGCCGGATAATGCAAATACAGCGGTACCCCATAAATCAAAAAAGTAGATCCACTGGCTCATTTACTCATCTCTTTGATATGGATATTTAATGCGTCCACAGAGATGCGGATTTCAATCACAGATAAAATCAGTGAATAGAGCAAGAGCAGTAGGCTAGCGCCAAAAATCACTGAGCCGGTTTTATTAAAGCCGATATAGATAAAAATCATACACAGTACGCATAGGGCAAAGCTTGACACACCTGCTTCCTGCATTCGACGAATGATGGTAATACGCTGGCTCAGGTTCTTAATTTGATCTTTATGTACGGGTTTTTCACCATTGCTTAAATTTCGGATTAATGCGGCTAAGGCAAAAAAACGATTGGTATAAGCTAATAATAACAATGAGATAGCAGGAAATAACAACGCAGGTGTTGTTAATGAAACATGCATGTTTTCGAGCAAGATGGTCAGCCTTTAACTTCACGTTGAGATAATGCGGCATCATATCACAGGCTTTGTAACCAACGTAAACTTGCCCATAACAAGGGCAGTATAATGATAAAGCTAAACCAGATAGCACAGGCACGTGAGGTCAGCTTAATTGCAGGCGTGATGTCATCACAGGTTGGCTGCGGACCGTAGCACAATTTATCCACATTGATACGCACGCCAGCAAACTTCTGTGGTCCACCGAGCTCGATTCTCAAAATACTGGCCACGAGATTCACACTGAGAACATAACCTCGAATAGCGTGATGATTTTTAGGGGCTCTAAAAAGTTTTGCAAACGCCTTAGGCCCGCCTTGAATGGCGAGCGACAGGCTCCACAACCAAGCCGGAATCGCCAGCAAGATAATGGATACACCATTCACAGTACTGCAGAAATGTTGATACTTTGGTTGAATGGGCGGCCAGCTCAATTCGAGTTGTTTGAGCATTCGCACAGCTAGCACTAGCGGTGCTCCAGCAATAGCGAAAAAGAAAATGGTCGATGCTGTGCCGTAAATAGGCGCTGTGGCGAGTTTTTCTATGGTGGCTTTGGCTAGGCCGATTTCCGACAAACTATCGGTATCGCGCACTACCCAAGGCTGTAAAAGCTTTTTTGCGCTGGCATTGTCTCCACGTTTTAAGGCTTTAGCGATTTCATCGGCGACTTGGCTAAACCCTGCATCGGTTAAGCATAGATAAAGCACCAAAAATTCGAAAAACCATGGAAAGGCGGCCAGTTCGAGCAAAAAGGTGATAATGGCCCAAAACGGAAACAGTAACAGCATCATAGCTAAAAAGCCTGCTGTGGCTTGTTGGCTTGGAGATCGTTCAGGGCGATTCACTTTGGCTGCGAGTTGCTTAGCTAAATGGCTAAACCAAATAAGCGGCTGCATTTCCCGTGGCAATGGCGCTAACCGCGCCAATAACAAAGCAAAAAAAAGTACCAAAAAGCCTTCAAACAAAGCGCCATCTATCTCGACAAGTTGTTGATAAAAAGAGGTGTGCATTCGGTACTTTCCACTTAAGTGATTATTTTATTGCGCTAGGATTCAGTTGCTCAAGCAGCAACATCACCATCAGAGCCGAGTGATAACCCGCTTTGACAATATAAGAGTCGAAATCCACTGGCGAGTCATTGTTGGCGTTATCCGATAAAGAGCGGATTACCACAAATGGCACTCCAAACTGATGACAAACTTGAGCGATAGCTGCGCCCTCCATCTCACAGGCGGCCATAGTCGGGAAGTTTTTGAGCATGGCTTGGGTGCGAACAGGATCGCAAATAAAGCTGTCACCAGTACAAATCAAACCTTCAATTGCTTTGACTTCACCTAGTTGAGCAATCGCTTTGTTGGCAGCTTCAACTAAATGTGCGGCAGGAATAAACGCAGCAGGTTGTTGTGCCATTTGGCCAATTTCATAACCAAAGGCGGTGACATCCACATCATGGTGACGTACTTCAGAAGAAATCACGATATCGCCAATGGCCAGCGAATCCACAAAACCACCGGCAGAACCAGTGTTGATCACCGCATCCGGCGCATATTTTTCGATGAGTAGCGTGGTCGCAATACTTGCGGCGACTTTACCTATGCCTGAGCGAGTCACTACTACGTCTTTACCCGCGAGAGTACCAGCAATAAATTCAATACCAGCAATGGTTTGCGATGTCGCATTTGTCATGGCGGCGATCAGGTGAGCGACTTCTGGCTCCATTGCGCCAATAATTCCAATTTTCATGGGAGACCTTTTTGATTCAACACTTAAAGAGTGGGACACGGTAATGCTGGCTAATATACCACACAGTTTTATGCAGTCGTTATGGCGAGATTGGGATTGCTTGATAATCGCGGGGTAAAAAGGTGGGAGGGTTAACGGAAAAGTGCATCCCTAAGATGCACGCTTTATCTATCTATTTTATCCATCAACCGATTGCGATAAGCCACAAGCAAATGGCTGAACTCGTTTGCACGAGTCCAGCCATTGGAGTGCTTGTTAAAATGACAAGGGTAAAATGTTTTTTACCGATAAAACAAACACGTTGGCGCTTAATCTATAGCGCTTAGTCTAAGTAGTTAAGAATACCTTGGGCGGCATCGCGACCTTCGGCAATGGCTGTCACGACTAAGTCAGAACCGCGCACCATATCACCACCGGCAAACACTTTCGGGTTTGTGGTTTGGAATGGGTTTTCATCTAACTTACTCGCTTTAACTCGGCCCCATTGATCTAGCTCGATACCGTGTTCGGCAAACCAAGGTGCTGGGCTAGGCTGGAAACCAAAGGCGATAATAATCGCATCGGCTTCGAGCAACTGTTCGCTACCTGCAATCGCTTCGGCCCGTTGACGACCGCTGGCATCGGCTTTGCCCATGGCGGTTTCGACGCATTCAATGCCAACTACTTTGCCATCTTGGGTTTTAATTGCCACAGGTTGACGGTTAAACAGGAAGTTAACTCCTTCCTCCCGCGCATTTTGCACTTCACGACGTGAGCCTGGCATGTTGGCCTCGTCCCGGCGGTAAGCACAGACTACGCTGCTGGCACCTTGTCTGACGGCTGTGCGCACACAATCCATCGCAGTATCACCACCGCCTAATACCACCACACGTTTACCTTCAAGGTTCAGGTAGGGCGTTTCAGTATTCTGGGTGCCCATTAAATGATGGGTGTTACCAATCAAATAGGGCAGGGCTTGGTATACGCCTTTGGCATCTTCACCCTCAAGGCCTGCTTTCATTGCGGTATAGGTGCCCATACCGAGGAAGACGGCATCGTATTCTTCGAGCAGTTTAGTAAATGGGATGTCCTTACCTACAGTGACACCGAGTTTGAACTCAATGCCCATGCCTTCTAATACACTGCGACGGGTCGCCATAACGGCTTTGTCGAGTTTAAAAGACGGAATACCGTAGGTGAGTAGACCACCAATTTGTGGATATTTATCAAAGACCACAGCTTTAACACCGTTGCGAGACAGAATATCCGCGCAGCCTAAACCTGCAGGACCCGCACCGACAATCGCCACTCGTTCAGGGCGTGGCGTGACCTTGCTCATATCGGGGCGCCAGCCTTGGGCGATAGCTGTGTCGGTAATGTATTTTTCGACATTACCGATAGTGACAGCGCCAAAGTCGTCATTCAGAGTACAAGCACCTTCACAGAGTCTGTCCTGTGGACAAACACGGCCGCAGATTTCGGGCAGAGTGTTGGTCTCATGCACTAAATCTGCCGCTTCCATGATGCGGCCTTGTTCCGCTAGCTTGAGCCAGTTAGGAATATAATTGTGTAGCGGGCACTTCCACTCACAATAAGGATTGCCGCAATCTAAACAGCGGTCCGCTTGCTCAGCCACTTGAGGCTGGGCAAAAGGCTGATAAATCTCAATAAACTGAGTCGCACGTTTAGCCGCAGGGTGTTTAGCGGGGTCTTTACGACCCACTTCAATAAATTGAAAATCGTTACTCATGCGCCATTACCCCGCTTTTACAACTAATTCTGGGCTCGATTTCTCTAATTTGAGCAGATCGGCCACGGCAATATTTTTAGGTTTTACTAATACGAAGCAATCTAACCAGTTACCAAAATCACTTAAGATCATCTTGGCATGTTCACTGCCCGTTTCGGCCACGTGGGCTTCAATCAGACCTTTTAAATGTTGTTGATGGATCGGTGATTCGAGTTTTTGAGTATCGACAAGCTCAGTATTCACACGGCGATTGAAGCGGCCGAATTGATCGAACACATAGGCAAAACCGCCTGTCATCCCAGCGCCGAAGTTCACCCCTGTTTTACCAAGGACAACCACAATGCCGCTGGTCATGTATTCGCAGCCGTTATCGCCAAGCCCTTCAACCACAGCAATCGCCCCAGAGTTACGGACTGCAAAACGCTCGCCCGCTTGACCTGCGGCGAAGAACTTGCCGCCCGTCGCGCCGTAAAGACACGTGTTACCGACAATGGCGCTACGCTCACTTTGGAACGGGCTGCCAATTGGCGGGTAGATGACGATTTGGCCGCCAGACATGCCTTTACCCACATAGTCGTTGGCATCACCGCAGAGTTTTAACTCAAGGCCTGGGCTGTTCCACACGCCAAAGCTTTGGCCTGCACTGCCGTTAAAGCTCAGTTTAACCGGCGCTTTGGTGCCTTTGACGCCGAGCGTGCTTGCGATATAGCCGGATAAGGTCGCGCCAACGGAGCGGTCGGTGTTGTTGATGCTGTAAGCGGCATCGAAACACTCGCCCTTATCGACGGCGCTTTGGCACTCGTTTAATAAATGTTGGTTAAGCAGCCCTAAATCCGCCGGTGGATTGGTTTCTTGCCAAGTGCGTGACGAGGTTGCTGGCACCTTGGGTTGATACAAAATCGGCGATAAGTCGAGCCCTTGTTGCTTAGCGGTTTGACCTTCGAGGGTATATAACCATTCGCTGCGACCGACTAAGTCTTCAAACTTGCTCACCCCTAAGGTCGCCATCCATTCACGAACTTCCTGTGCAACAAACTCAAAGTAAGTCATCACTCGCTCTGGCAGACCATGGTAATGGTTGTCGCGCAGGTTTTTATCTTGCGTTGCTACGCCAGTCGCGCAGTTGTTCAAGTGGCAAATACGCAGGTATTTACAACCTAGGGCGATCATAGGCACAGTACCAAAACCAAAGCTTTCGGCGCCTAATAACGCGGCTTTAATCACATCGGTACCGGTTTTTAAGCCGCCATCGACCTGCAGGCGAATTTTATGGCGTAGACCATTTTCCACTAGCGATTGATGCACTTCGGCTAACCCTAGCTCCCATGGACTGCCCGCATACTTCACTGAGGTGATTGGGCTAGCACCTGTGCCGCCGTCATACCCTGAAATCGTGATCATGTCCGCATAGGCTTTGGCCACACCGGTGGCGATGGTCCCCACACCGGGTTCTGACACAAGTTTCACTGAAATCAGTGCTTTAGTGTTGATTTGCTTCAAGTCGAAAATTAGCTGGGCTAAATCTTCGATAGAGTAAATATCGTGGTGTGGCGGTGGTGAAATCAAGGTCACACCAGGACGTGCGTGACGCAGTCCGGCGATTTCCACACTGACTTTATGGCCGGGTAACTGGCCGCCTTCACCGGGTTTTGCCCCTTGGGCGACTTTAATCTGTAACACATCGGCATTAACTAAATAATGTGCCGTGACGCCAAAGCGTGCCGAGGCAATCTGTTTAATCGCAGAGTTGCGTTCAGTATTAAAGCGGCGTGCATCCTCACCACCTTCACCTGAGTTCGAGCGGCCACCTAAGCGGTTCATCGCGATAGCCAGCGCTTCATGGGCTTCGGGGCTGAGGGCGCCGATACTCATGGCTGCGCTGTCAAAACGTTGATACAAGCCCGCTGCGCCTTCGACGTTAGCGACATCAATTGATGCCTGCGCACCCTTGATACCGATTAAGTCACGTAGCGTGGCTATTGGACGATTGTCGACGAGGTCGGCAAACTTTTTATAGGTCGCGAAGTTTTTGTCAATCAATGACGCTTGCAAGGTGTTGACCACATCAGGGTTGAAGCAGTGATACTCACCGCCCTCAACGTATTTCAGCAGGCCACCTTGCGGTAATGGCACATGGGCACGGTAGGCCGCTTTGTGCAGAATAGCTTGGTCTTGGGCGATGTCTGCAAAGCCTGCACCCTCGATGCGGCTAATTACGCCTTTAAAACACAGTTCGATCACTTCGCTGGCAATGCCTATGGCTTCAAATTGCTGACTGCAACGATAGGAGCCGACAGTGCTGATGCCCATTTTGGACATGATCTTACGCAAGCCTTTTTCGATGCCGTAGCGGAAGTTCAACATCAATGCCGTGGTATCGGTTAAGTCATGGCGTTTTGCCAGTTCGGAAATTGACTCATACACTAAATACGGATAAATCGCCGTGGCACCAAAGCCAAGCAATACAGCAAAGTGATGCGGATCTCGCGCCGATGCGGTTTCAACAATAATGTTGGTGTCGCAGCGCAGGCTCTTATTCACCAGCATTTGCTGCACAGAACCGACCGCCATGGCCGCGGGGATCACTTGCGCCGTTTTACCTATGGCTCTATCCGAAAGGATCAACAAAGTCGTGCCGCTGCGGGCTAAACGCTCGGCTTCGGCTGTGATACGGCGAATGGCACTTTCTAAGCCTTCCTGTGGTTCGTAATTTAAATCGACAATATTGGCGCGATAGTAAGTGCTATCTAATCCCAGTAACTGGTTAAAATCACTGAATAATAAAATAGGTGAATTGAACATTACCCGGTAAGCATGCCCAGTCGTTTCATTGAAGAGGTTCTGTTCACGGCCAATACAAGTGGTCAACGACATGACGTGCTTTTCACGTAAGGGGTCAATAGGTGGATTCGTTACTTGAGCAAATTTTTGCCTAAAATAGTCATACAGTGAACGTGACTTTTTCGACAATACCGCCATAGGTGTGTCGTCGCCCATAGAACCTGTGGCTTCTTCACCTTGCTTCGCCAATACCCAAATAACTTGTTCTAATTCCTCACGGGTATAGCCAAATTGTTTTTGGTATTGCAGCAATAGCTCAGGGCTTAACTCGCTGGCACCGTGCTGCTCAGAGGCTAAATCTTCCGCTGGCGTTAAAGTACGGCTGTTTTTCGCCATCCACTCTTTGTAAGGGTGGCGGCGTTTAAGATCGTTATCAATTTCAAAAGATTGGTACAGGCGGCCGTTCAAGGTATCTAATACCAGCAATTCGCCAGGCCCAACACGGCCTTTTTCAATCACTTCATCGGCGGCGTAATCCCAAATTCCGACTTCGGAAGCTAAGGTCAAAATACGATCTTTTGTGATCACATAACGCGATGGACGCAGACCATTACGGTCAACAGCGCAGGCGGCATGGCGACCGTTGGTCATCACAATACCTGCCGGACCATCCCAAGGCTCCATGTGCATAGAGTTAAAGTCGTAGAAGGCTTTTAATTCGTCATCCATTTCTGGATTACTTTGCCAAGCAGGCGGGATCAATAGACGCATGGCACGGTATAAGTCCATGCCACCAGATAACAGCATTTCCAGCATATTATCTAAAGATGAAGAGTCTGAGCCTGTTTCATTCACAAAGGGAGCGGCCTGCTGCAAATCTGGCAGTAGCGGCGAATTAAACTTATAGGCACGGGCGCGGGCCCATTGACGGTTACCCGTAATCGTATTGATTTCGCCGTTATGGGCTAAATATCTAAACGGCTGAGCTAATGGCCATTTAGGAGAAGTATTTGTTGAGAAACGTTGATGGAATAGGCAGATAGAGCTTTTTAAGCGAATGTCCGCGAGATCGGGATAAAACGCGGGCAAGTCTACAGGCATCATCAGACCTTTATAGACGATAACTTGGCCTGACAAACTCGCGACATAGAAGTCTTTGTCGTCGGTGATCTGCTGCTCTAGGCGGCGACGCGCCATATAAAGGCGACGTTCCAAGTCTTTTTCACGCCAGCCAATGGGGGCGTTGATCAGCACTTGATAGATTTGTGGCAGGCTAGCCTTGCCAATTTCACCTAACACATCGGGATTGACAGGCACCTTGCGCCAGCCTGCAATACTTAAGGTTTCACGCTCGAGTTCGCGCTCAAGAATAAACTTGGCTTGGTCAGCCAGTTCATCATCTTGACTTAAAAACAGCATACCTACGGCAAATTTTCTGCTCAAATGCCAATCATTTTCCGCGGCAATCGCTTCAAAAAATTGCACGGGTAATTGCATTAATAAACCACAGCCGTCGCCAGTGCGACCGTCGGAGGCAATGCCCCCTCGGTGCTTCATGCGATCTAGACCATGGATTGCCGTGCGCACTATGCGGTGGCTGGCTTCGCCATCCATCTGTGCTATCAACCCAAAACCACAATTGTCCCGCTCAAAACTGGGATGATATAAGCTCATACAAAAACCTCCCTAGACCTCAACTGATTACTACTCGGGGAGAAAATGTAAAGACTTTCTATAGATATGCACCCGAACCACCCAAATTAGCCTGAGATTCAATAAAGGTCAAACCAAAAATTTGCATAAAACATGGGTATTAATTCATGTTTCATACACAAACCACAATTGCCTTACGTTAACGTCAACAGTAAAATGTGCTGTATAACATTATGAATAAAAAGAATTTTAAAAACTATCAAACTCAAAATTTACCAAGGTGTAACATGCTGATGGGATTGTTTTTGATTTAGAAATAGTGATTTTTATTGCAAACACAGTAAATAGATAAAAAATTAAAATTGTTGAATTGTTATTCATTTTGGTGTGAGCAAGATCTCAGCGGTAAGCTGGCTAATTTGAGGATGCGCACATTTATGATAATAACGGTATGAGTCAGGCGGGAATTTGATGTAGCGCCAAGAAAACTCTCGCTACCTTATTTACACTAAGCTTTTTCTTCTATTTGTTCACGTATTTTCTTCTCTATTTGTGATTTTATCTTGGTTATTCTCAATGAAGCGATATGAAATTTGGTGGGTGCTCTGATGGGGCTTGATGCATATGTGAACACCTTTGGTGCCGTTTGTAAGGCGCGATATGGCACCCGACTGCGAAAACTCACTATAGATGCCAAGTTTACTTGCCCTAACCGTGACGGCACTTTAGGGCGCGGAGGTTGTACTTTCTGTAATGTGGCGTCATTTAGCCATCAAACCGCCGATGTATTGAGTATTACTGAGCAACTCGAACATGGTAAGAGCCGCTATCGTGAGGCGAAGCCTCAGGCACAAGCCGATAAATTTATTGCTTATTTTCAAGCCTACACTAGCACTTACGATGAATATCAAGTGTTAATGGCTAAGTACGATGAAGCGGTTAAAGATGGCGAGATAGTCGGTTTATGTGTTGGAACTCGCCCCGATTGTGTGTCGAATAATGTACTGGATTTACTGGCGCGCTATCAGGCAAATGGTGTCGATGTGTGGTTAGAGCTCGGGTTGCAAACAGCCAAAGATGAAACACTGCGTAGAATTAACCGTGGCCATGATTTCGCCTGTTATTGTGACACTGTGTCGAGGGCGAGAGCTCGCAGTCTTAAGGTGTGCACTCATCTCATTCTTGGCTTACCCGATGAAACCCATAGCGATTATATGGCGACTTTAGCTGCTGTATTGCAGCATGGCGTTGATGGCTTGAAGCTACATCCTTTGCATATCGTCGAAGGTAGCACTATGGCTAAGTCGTGGCGAAGTGGGCGCTTACCTTTATTGAGTCTTGAGGATTATGCTCACAGTGTCGGCGAGATGATCCGCCATACTCCCGCGGAAGTGATTTTTCACCGTGTCACCGCTTATGCGAAAAAGCCTATGCTATTAGCACCCGATTGGTGTGCCTATCGTTGGGATGGATTGGTGGCGATTGTGGATAATTTGCAGCATTATGGTGGACAAGGGCACGCATTAGCGCAACGATAGAGGCAAGTTAGTGGGATAAATTTACTCCCTAAATGTTATGTCGTCGCTATTATTTCGTAAGCGTTTATTTACGACTATTAGTTTGTTTTTTGTTAATTTTAATCTGAATTAGACCATGAATATCGCTATAAGTTGCACTGACAATTTTAGTGGGTATCATGTGATAAATTCGTTTTAAGCATTGAACCACTTAAGGGAGGCCTTATGGCCACAGTTGAATTAGAAGCAATCCTAGATCTCAATACTCTCGAACAGTACTGCAGCGCCATTGGTGCCGGTACCTTACTCAAGAGTGTGGTGTTATTTGAGCAGTTAATGCCTGAATATGTTGGAAATCTAGTGAAGGCTAACGACGCTGCAGACAAAGATACCTTATGTTCAGAAGCACATAAATTTAAAGGTGCTGCAGGTTCTGTGGGGTTAAAACGTATTCAGCAGATCGCCCAGTTATTACAGCATGGCGAAGAAGCAAGATGGGATGCTGAACATGGCTCTTGGGTTGCTGACATCGTTGAACACGCGAGTGCAGATTTACAACAGTTAAAGTTATTCCTCCAAGCCAAAGCATAAAATATTACTTGCTAAGGTACGTTAAGGCGCAGCAATAATGTCTATTGTTGCGCTCAATTGAGTGAATCTTGCATTGGTTTTACGATTAAGTTTGTTGTTTTCGACATTTTCTTGTTAGCGCTTTTCCCATCTTATTTTGTTACTCCCACTTAAGTTTTACGGCGAACCGATTGAATATCGATTCGGGTCACAATCCTGATATCTTATGCCGCGTTATTGCTCATCACTTATGCTAAAGTAGATTTAATTTCTTAATTCATAACCTTCATGGCAATCGAGAAAATGAAAAGTTTACCTAGCTTAAAAAACTTATTCTATTTGGTGAATCTCCATCAAGAGCAGAATTTTAACCGCGCCGCTAAGGTGTGTTTTGTCAGTCAATCAACACTTTCAAGTGGGATCCAAAACCTAGAAGAGCAGTTAGGGCATCAGTTGATTGAGCGAGACCATAAGTCATTTATGTTTACCGCCATTGGTGAAGAGGTGGTGCAGCGCGCCCGTAAAATTCTCACTGATGTGGATGATTTGGTGGAATTAGTGAAAAATCAAGGTGAGCCGATGACGGGGGATATTCGCTTAGGCTGTATTCCAACCATAGCGCCTTTCCTATTGAGCCGTGTGATCCGCCAGTGTCAGCAATCTTATCCGGCGATGAGTTTATTATTGAAGGAAGATACCACTGAGCGTTTGCTAGATGCTTTGGGTAAAGGAGAGCTGGACTTATTGATCCTAGCGCTACCCGTTGATACTAGCGGTTACCACAGCATGAAAGTGGGCATAGATCCTTTCAAAATGGTGGCCCACAAAGATTTAGCGGGTGGCATACATCAACCTATTGATTATCAAACTCTGCCGGACGAGAGTATTTTTCTTCTGCAAAGTGAGCATTGCATCACAGGCCATGCTATTACTGCATGTCAGCTAGGTGATAGTGCGAAAGTCAATCCGTTTGCCGCCACCAGTTTGCATACTTTAGTGCAGATGGTGAACAGTAAACTGGGCACCACGTTTCTTCCGCAAATGGCCATTGACGCGGGTATTTTGAATGACACAGATTTAGTGGTGATGACGCCACCGGGTGAGGCACCTTACCGTGATATCGGCCTTGTCTGGCGTCAAACCACCAGTCGGATCTTAACTTTCCGCACTTTAGGTTTAATGATCCAAAAATTATTAGCTAAGGACGAGGAATAAACTGACTGTAACTGCAAAGCATTAATTCAAGCTAAAGCTTAAAGTCGATTACAAATCAGAGCGGGGAAACGCCAAACACTTCAATTGAGTGTTGTTTCCCTTTGAGTTTGACTGGGCCTAGATTTGATAGGTGATACTGAGTGTTGGGGTTATCTAAACGTCCTGCGAGTGCGCCTGAAATCAACATGCGCTGTCCTAGTGGATTACATTGATCTTGCAGTCTTGCTAAGGTATTGAGCACGTCACTAAAGAAACTAATTTCTTGTTTCTGTACACCAACAACTGCAGCGACGACTTGGCCACAATGGGCCGCCGCTTTAAATTTCGGCACAAAGCCATAATGCTCTTCAAAGTAGCGGCGTTGCCAGTTCAGTTGTTGGCTAAATTCAAAATAGATATTCATGCAGCGGTCGTGAACTATCCCTTCTTCTAATGGCCAGTGAAGCAGCACTGCATCTCCCATATAGCGGTAGATTTCAGCTTCGTTATTGGACACAGTATCTGAAAGTAAACTAAAGCTGTCTTGGATCAATCGACTAAAGCGGTAATCGCCAAGTGATTCGGCATGTGTGGTTGAGGCGACCATGTCTAAATAGAGGAATAAGCGCTGCTCATATCTTGGCTTGTGGTATTTACCAAGGCCTATGTTGAGTAAAATACGCGGCCCGACTAATAATGCCATTTGCTCGACAAAAGCTAAGCTGACTCGTACAACGACCAAATATACGATCAATGCTTGGAATGAAGGACTATAGAGAATGTGCGCCGTCAGCATTTGTCTGAGGGTCGACATATGATTTTCGATGGCCCACATATTTAAAAACTGAGTCATGTAAGCTAACGTCGTAGCACCCAGTAATAAAAACAAGCCCTTAAAGATGACTGAAAACACATAGGGGAGGCGATTGATTGCACTGAAATCTGCAATGACGTTCGACATCCAATGTAAGCTGCCAAAAATTATCCCCATGTAGATAGCAAGTGTTGCGAGATCAGCCGAACTTACCGCCCATTGGGGCAGCTCTGGTGATTGGGCATATCGAAAAAACACGAATGCAGCCATGGCAATCGCCCAAGCTAAAATCGCAAAAAGGAGTTTTTTCGCTTGTCTACGTGCTCTCACTGCTTGATTGGTATCCGAATACGGCTGTGATTTCAGGATGCCGTAGTTTATAGAAAAGAGTCACCTTAGTGCCAGTGAAATTTGTGATCTGGATCAATCCAAGTCCATATCGTTACTAAAAATTAACCAAATACCTTATTAAGTATCATAGCAGTGAAACTGGTCTTTAAATAAAAGCCCCTAGGGTTGGTCATTTTGATGCTACCATCTTCGGCAATGCTTTGTGTTAACGCCTTACTATTCGCGGCCTTAGGGCGCAATTGCAGCACTTCGCCGTGGCGCGCTGTAAGCCTCTCTACTTTTCCGAGGGCGATAAGCTCCATGATCTCTTCCCAATCCTGTTGCAGTAATCGCAACTCGTGCGGATCTGGTTCCCACAATATTGGTGTACCTATACGGCGCTCACCCACAGGAATATGCCTCTCTCCTTCAACGGGTACCCAAAGTACTCGTTGTAACTTATGGCAGACTAAGCTGTTTTGCCAGGTTAATCCTTGGATATTCGATAGCGGCGCCACGCAGACATAAGTGGTCTCCAGCGGTCGCCCCTGTGTATCAATGGGGATAGTTTTTAGCTCGACCCCTAAATGTAGAAAATCTTGCTCAGGTTTAGAACCCGCCGTTGCGCCTAATTCCATTTCGATTAGTTGACCGACCCAACCTTTATCGCGTTTAAGATCCTTGGGGACTCGAATGCTTCTTTGGCTGGCTATCTGCGCCAAACTCACGCCCGCCATCATGTTGGCACGTTCGAGTAGTTCAGATAGATTTTCGGGGGGGATAATTCGATTCATGGCTGGATTTTACTTAAAAATAACCGCTTAGCAATGGTGGTTAAAAAACGAGCTCTACAGGGTGGGTTAACTTGTACCGAATGTTTTTATTCTAAGTGACTGATTTTCAATTTTATATCCGTGTTAACCCCCGTTGTGCAAAAAAGTGTTCAAAGTTACTCTCTGCTTTCCCTTGCGTTCCCCACATACTTATCCACAGATATTATGGATAACTCAGTAAAGTGAGCCTCTTAACCTAATAAAAATCCTAAGTCAATGCGAATAAAGTGCATTTATTCTGGCTTTTGTGGACAGTTGTGGACACTATTTGTGTATAAAGTTGAGTAATATCGCGAGAATGATAGAAATACTTCTTGCTGGTTAAATAATGAGCTTTATTGGTTTTTTAGTCTAAAATAAATCGTGATTAATTTGCAAGTTAATGAATTTATTTGCTATTAAGTTTTAACTCTAAATTTTCAAAACGATGGTAAATAGATGTTTTTTGAACGTTATAACAAGTTCACCTGAGTTTCAAACAGAGATATCCACAGAAAATGTGGATATCCCCGGATCCCATCCCCTAGCATTGTTGATAAATGTCTTTTAAGTCAGATGTTATCCAAAGCTTAGGATAAAATAGAGGTTTGCTGAGAGACTAGCTTTATGAAACAATCAGTTTATTAAAATTTAATGTGATTTGGAGTCCATGTGATTGATAGCGACGGCTTTCGCGCAAATGTGGGCATTATAATTTGTAACAGATATGGCCAAGTCATGTGGGCTAGACGTTTCGGTCAACACTCATGGCAATTTCCTCAAGGTGGCGTCGATGATGGCGAGACAGCAGAAGAGGCTATGTATCGTGAGTTGTATGAAGAAGTGGGCCTAAGACCTGAACACGTGCATATATTAACCTCGACCCGTTCTTGGTTACGCTATCGTTTGCCAAAGCGTTTAGTCAGGCAAGACAGTAAACCTGTGTGTATTGGGCAAAAACAAAAGTGGTTTCTGTTACAACTGAAAAGCCAAGATAGTGCGATTAATTTAAGTTCCTCTGGGCATCCTGAATTTGACGATTGGCGCTGGGTAAGTTATTGGTATCCTGTGCGGCAAGTCGTGTCATTTAAGCGTGATGTTTATCGTAAGGTGATGAAAGAGTTTGCGGTAACGGCATTGTCATTCCAGACCCTAGAAATACCTAGGAAACGGGGAAGGCAAAAAACAACGGGCTGATTTTCAAAAGAGGATTGAAAACAGTGTTAAATACGCTTAGGGATATTACTCAGGCTGTGGCATCTGCCCACAGTTTGGAAACCGCACTAGAAGTCTTAGTTTCATCGACTAAAGCGGCGATGGAAACCCAATGTTGCTCGATCTATATCCTAGAAGAGCAAGAACTGGTGTTATCTGCAACCGACGGTCTTGAAAAAAGCGCCGTTGGTCGGGTACGTATGCCGTTGACCGAAGGTTTAGTAGGACTCGCTGCCCAGCGAGAAGAGGCCGTTAATTTAGCAGATGCGCGGCTTCATCCAAGGTTTAAGCTTTTTCCTGAAGTCGCCGAAGAAGAATACCGCGCTTTTTTAGCTGTACCTATTATCTACCAGAAGGCTGTGGTAGGGGTGATAGTGGTACAGCAGGCGAGTGCTCGCCAATTCAGTGAGGGTGAAGAAGCCTTCCTGATGACGCTCGCCGCCCAATTAGCGATGGCGGTGCGTGGCTTAAAACAAAAAGCACAAGTCAGCTCCCATCATCAACAAATTCTGTTTCAAGGTACTTCAGCGTCAAACGGTATCGCCATTGCGTATGCCTTCGTACTTGGTGGGGAAATCCCCCTTGAACAGCCTGAGGTGCGTTCTGACGATATTGCCTATGAATCGAGTCGCTTAACCACGGCTATGGTGCGTTGTAAAGAAGCGATAGGTGCCTTATCTCAACGGTTTGATCGTGAGCAAGATGACGAAGTTGTCTCCATTTTCAATGCATTACAGTTACTGCTTGATGATGCTAGTTTAGGCGGCGAATATACCCGTGAAGTGCAATTAGGCTGGGCTGCTGAGTCGGCGGTGAGTCGAGTGTCTCTACGTTATATTCAACAGTTTTTAGCAATGGAAGACCCTTACCTTAAGGAGCGGGCTAGCGATATTCGCGACTTAGGTCAAAAAGTATTGCGCCAACTTATTGAGCCAGAACGTCTAGAGCTTGAGCCCGATAAACCTGTAATCCTCATTACCCGTGAAGCCGATGCGACTATGTTGGCTGAGTTCCCAAGGCAAAAGCTTGCGGGTATTGTCACTGAGCTTGGTGGCGTAAACTCCCATGCCGCCATTTTAGCCCGTGCCTTAGGTGTGCCTGCTATTACAGGTGTAGAGCAACTGTTATCCGCCAATATTGACCAAAAACTTTTAGTCGTAAACGCAAGCCGTGGTCAGTTATTGGTGTCGCCATCACCCGCGATTGTCGGTGAGTATCGTAGCCTGATTTCGGCACAAAAAGCCTTGCAACGCCAGTATGCCCAAGAATTAGCGCTGCCTTCTGTAACCTTAGATGGTTCACGTATTCGCTTGTATCTCAATGCGGGATTACTCAGTGGTGTGGCCTCTGAAATTGCAGAGGGCGCCGACGGTATTGGGCTTTATCGCACTGAAATTCCTTTTATGTTGCAACAGCGCTTCCCGAGTGAATCTGAGCAAGTCAAAGTCTATCAACAGGTCTTATCGGCCGCGTCCGGTCGACCTGTGGTGATGCGTACTTTAGATGTGGGAGGCGATAAACCTTTACCGTATTTCCCGATTAAAGAAGACAATCCTTTCCTAGGATGGCGCGGGATTCGCTTGTCTCTGGATCATCCTGAGCTGTTTTTGGTGCAGTTACGGGCCATGCTACAGGCTGGGGGAGACGGTAAACAGCTGAGTATTTTGCTGCCTATGGTCAGCAACTTAGATGAAATCGATCAATCCTTAGAATATTTGCAACAAGCCTATGTTGAATTAAAAAACGATGTTAACAGCGACATAGTGATGCCACGAATAGGCATTATGCTCGAAGTGCCTGCCATGTTATATCAGTTGGATGATGTGGCAAAACGAGTGGATTTTGTCTCTGTTGGTAGTAATGATTTAACCCAATATTTGCTGGCTGTTGACCGTAATAACCCGCGGGTGAGCTCGTTATTTGACAGTTATCATCCTGGAATATTGCGGGCTTTGCATCAGGCGCACCTCGATTGTCGATACCATAAACTCGATATTAGTATCTGTGGAGAGTTAGCGGGCGAACCTATGGGAGCCATTTTGCTGGTGGCTATGGGATACGATCAGTTGAGTATGAATCAGGGCAGTTTAGCGCGGATCAATTATCTATTGCGACGTGTTGCGCGGGCCGATTTAGATCAATTACTTGCTAAAGCGCTGAGCCTATCAAACGGCTTCCAAGTGCGTGAGCTGGTTAAAGAATATTTGACCCAGCAGGGTCTCGCAACAATTCTTAATTAACTAATGCCGTGTTAAGCTAAGGCCCTCAATTTATCACGCTGTAGGTACTCGTGTGGATAGTTTGTTGTTGGTGTTCTTTATTTGCTTGGCTTTAGGCGCATTTGTCGGCTTTATGGCTGGATTATTAGGTATCGGTGGCGGCTTGATTGTAGTGCCGGCACTGCTTTATATTTTGCCATCGGTCGGTATTAGCTCTACTCAGCTCCCCCATATTGCAATTGCCACTTCGCTAGCAGCCATTATTCTCACCTCTATTTCGTCGGCACGTGCCCACCATAAGCGTGGCAATGTGCCTTGGGATTTATTCAAATCAATGTTACCGGGCCTGATTATAGGCGCGCTGGCTTCAGGTTTTATTGCTGAGCGTATTCCCGCTGATAAGTTACAACAAGGTTTTGCCATCTTTGTGATTTTAATGACAATTCAAATGGCTTATCCCGTTAAGGCCGAATCAAATCGTCAATTACCTAATTCAGTAGTGCTTTTTGTTGTATCGGCTTTTGTTGCGGTTTTGGCAGGTTTGACCGGGATAGGTGGCGGTATACTGATAGTGCCATTTTTGACTTTTTATGGTTTACAGATGCGTCAAGCCGTGGGCTTTTCTGCGGCGATGGGCTTCTTAATCTCTCTTTCTGGCAGTTTCGGCTATATTATTGCAGGAATGAATGCCCCTGAGTTGCCCTATGGTACCTTAGGCTATATCTATTTACCTGCATTGTTTGGTTTAGTGATCACTTCTGTCTTGATGGCGCCTGTGGGGGTAAAAGCGGCGAGCACTTGGCCAACACCTGTACTTAAAAAGATATTTGCACTGTTACTTCTATGTGTCGGCCTTAAGTTAATTCTGACCTAGTTTTTATGTTTATCTCAGTTTGAGGCTGCTAATGGATGTGTTATGGCGTTGAGTTTCCCCAATATCGATCCCGTGATCGTTTCATTTGGACCGTTTAATCTTTTTGGACAAACCTTTGAACCGGCACTGCGTTGGTATGGTTTTACCTATTTAGTCGGATTTGTTGCGGCCATGTGGTTGTTGAACCGCCAAGCCGACCGTTCAAAGGGGATATGGACGCGGGAGCAAGTTTCAGATTTACTCTTTTATGGTTTTCTTGGGGTGATTTTAGGTGGCCGTATCGGTTACGTGCTTTTTTATCATTTCGATTATTTCCTCGCCAGTCCCCTCTATTTATTTAAAATCTCCGAAGGTGGCATGTCCTTCCACGGCGGTTTGATGGGCGTGATTACGGCGATGCTCTATATCGCGTGGAAACAAAAACGTACTTTTTTTGCTGTCGCCGATATGGTAGCACCTGTTGTGCCTATTGGTTTAGGCGCTGGTCGTATTGGTAACTTTATCAACGGCGAGCTTTGGGGACGAACCACTGATGTGCCTTGGGCTATGGTGTTTCCTACCGGTGGGCCTGACCCACGTCATCCATCCCAGTTGTATCAGTTCGCCCTTGAAGGCGTAGCATTATTCCTATTACTTTACTGGTTTAGCAAACGTACCGATAAAGTCGGTGCAGTCTCTGGTATGTTCTTAGTCGGTTACGGTATGTTCCGTATTATGGTTGAAACTGTGAGGCAACCCGACACACAGTTGGGACTCTACTGGGGATTTATGACTATGGGGCAGATACTCTCTGTGCCTATGGTGTTAATCGGTTTGTACTTGATTTTTCGTAAGCAAGGTAAGCAGCAATGAAACAGTATTTAGACTTAATGAAGCACATATTAGCCGAAGGCGTGGATAAATCGGATCGCACAGGTACTGGGACTCGCTCGGTATTTGGCTATCAAATGCGCTTCGATTTGAGCAAAGGTTTTCCTTTGGTGAGCACCAAAAAATGCCATATGCGCTCTATCATCCATGAATTGCTGTGGTTTCTGAAGGGTGAAACTAACGTTGCCTATTTACGCGAAAATAAGGTCAGCATTTGGGATGAATGGGCCGATGATAATGGCGATTTGGGCCCAGTTTATGGTGCCCAGTGGCGCAGCTGGCCAACCCAGAGTGGTGATGCTATCGATCAGATTTCGCAAGTTATCGCCCAGATAAAATCTCAGCCAGATTCTCGCCGTCTTATCGTTTCTGCGTGGAACGTGGGCGAACTGGATAAAATGGCTTTGGCACCGTGCCATGCGTTTTTTCAGTTCTATGTAGCTGATGGCAAATTATCTTGTCAGCTGTATCAGCGTAGTTGTGATGTGTTTCTGGGGTTGCCATTTAATATTGCCAGTTATGCTTTGTTGACTATGATGGTCGCCCAGCAATGTGACTTGGCCTTAGGTGATTTTGTGTGGACGGGTGGCGATACCCATTTATATTCTAATCATATGGAACAGACGGCACTGCAGTTAAGCCGTGATCCAAAACCGTTGCCGACTATGACTATTGTACGCAGACCTGAGTCGATTTTTGACTATCAATTCGATGATTTTGAATTAACAAACTACGCTCCACACCCTCATATCAAAGCCCCTGTTGCTGTGTGATGTATGTTTTTTAGTCTAACACTTCGGGATAACCGAGGTGTTAGGGAGAAACTTACGATTATATTTGTTATTACAATTCGTCTACACTCAATTCATTATGATTTTTAGGAGTGCAAGATGGAAAAAGCAATTAGAAATTTTCTGAGCCAAGAGTCGGCTGGCGGTATCCTGTTATTGGTTGCTGTTGTCTTAGCCATGCTGATGGCCAATTCCCCCTTATCTGGACTTTATCAAGGCTTTTTAGGCACTGACGTTCAAGTCAAAATTGGCGAGCTCAATATACACAAGCCACTCATCCTGTGGATAAACGATGGCTTGATGGCCATATTCTTTTTGCTGATTGGTTTAGAAGTGAAACGTGAGTTACTTGAAGGCGCCTTATCGAGTGTCGCTCAAGCTTCCCTGCCTACCTTTGCAGCGATTGGCGGCATGTTAGTCCCTGCTGGTGTGTACTTACTGTTTAACTATGGTGATCCTGTCACACAAGCGGGCTGGGCGATTCCTGCCGCGACTGATATTGCCTTTGCCTTAGGTATTATGGCACTGCTCGGAAGCCGCGTTCCTGTTTCACTGAAAGTCTTCTTACTTGCTTTAGCTATCATCGATGATTTAGGCGTCATAGTGATTATCGCGCTGTTTTACAGTACTGACCTATCAACCATTAGTTTAGTGATTGCCAGTTTAGCGATTGCGGGCTTGGTCGGGTTAAACCGCAAAGGGGTTACCTCACTTTTACCCTATGGCATCTTAGGGTTAATTCTTTGGGTTGCCGTACTTAAGTCTGGAGTGCATGCGACTCTGGCTGGCGTCATCATTGCTTTTTGTATTCCATTGCGGGCAAAGGATGGCAGTTCACCCTCAGAAGGCTTAGAGCATAGTTTGCATCCTTGGAGTACTTTCCTCATTTTGCCAGTGTTTGCTTTTGCCAATGCGGGCGTTTATGTCGGCAATATGAATTTGGAGACGTTAATTTCTCCTGTTCCTGTTGGTATTGCATTGGGCCTGATGTTAGGTAAGCCAATCGGTGTAATGTTATTTAGCTTTATTGCGGTGAAACTAAAATTAGCTCAATTGCCCGATGGCGTAGGTTGGAAGCAAATTGCCCCCGTCGCGGCCATGTGCGGTATTGGTTTTACTATGTCTATGTTTATTGCGTCGTTAGCCTTTGAACATGCAGACCCTATGTACGGTGACTTAGCACGCCTAGGGACCTTAATCGGTTCGATTATGGCAGCGTTAGTCGGGTATTTCTGGTTATCAAAAGTGTTACCTAATAAAGGAGTATAACTATGATAAAGTTGAAATTAATGGGAATAGCAACGCTCTTATGTTTATCAACAACTGCGACGGCATCGCAAATATCGGCCTGTAATCAAGATGCAAACTCGCAGACTTGCCAAAGCTATCTTGAAGGAATAGTGGATGGCGCTTTGATGTTTAAATCTGATTCCTTAGGGGCGAGATTAGAAACTAATGGTTATGAATCGAGGGCACTTAAGTATCGCGGTGGTAAACGTTTCCAAGAAGCGAATCGAACCTATTGCGCCGAACGTATTCCTGAACGTAACGTTTTAGTTTCAGGAGTCACTGAAGCGGTAAGTCTGGGGAATGCTGCCGATTTGGAGCAGTTACAAGGCATAGTTACTAACTTACTCGACTGCCAGCGTTTAAAGTAACTTGACTGGTAATCATCAGGTTTTTAATCATCTGATTTTAAACTAATCGAGTTTAAAATAACACAGTAACCCCTCAGCGCTTTGGCGTTTGAGGGAGCATTAACAGCGGGTTAGCATGCTGCACTTGAATTATAACCACTTGTATTATTTTTGGATGATTAAGAAAAAGGGCTCAGTCGCGAAGGCGGCCGAAGCCCTATGTTTGACGCCGCAAACGATAACGGGGCAAATTCGTGCCTTAGAAGATAGGTTAAACGGCAGTCTGTTCAAGCGAGTCGGGCGGACATTGGAGGCGACAGAGTTAGGTGAATTGGTGTTTCGCTACGCCGATAAGATGTTTAGCCTTAGCTATGAAATGCTCGATTTACTTAACTATCAAAAAGCGGATGCCATGTTATTCGAGGTGGGTATTGCCGATGCCTTATCTAAAGCTTTAGTCAGCCGAGTTTTATTATCTGTAGTGCCTAATGACAATTCTATGCACTTAGCCTGCTATGAGGCGACTCACGAGAGCCTAATGGCGCGTTTACGTGAGCATAAACTGGATATGATCCTTTCGGATTGTGCCGGTGAGTCACTGAAATACCCTGAAATTTTATCTAAAAAATTGGGCGAGTGTGGCGTGAGTTTTTTCTCCGCTGAGACTTATAGCGCTGATTTTCCTGCTTGTTTAGAGCAAGGCCAGCTATTAATCCCCGGCCGCAGAACCTCACTTGGACAACAGCTATATCGCTGGTTTGACGAGCAAAACCTTAAAGTCAGTATTTTGGGCGAGTTCGATGATGCGGCCATGATGAAGGCCTTTGGTTACCTTAAACGAGGTATTTTTGTCACACCGTCGATTTATCGCCAAGAAGTGATTTCCCATGGTATGAATTTGCTCGGTGAAACTACCGATGTGAAAGAGGAATACCATGTGATGTTTGCCGAACGTATGATCCAACATCCTGCGGTAAAGCGATTATTGGATACAGATTTTAGCGATCTCTTTGAGGGGCTCGATACGCAAGTACAACAATGCTAATTTTGTAAGTCAATATGAAGGGTTAATCGACACTTTAGTCAGTGAACTGATAGACTAATGCCAAATCTGTGTTGGGAGAAATACCTTGGAATTAATGAACATCGCAAGGGTTCGCTGGGCATGTCGCCGTGGGATGCTGGAATTAGACGTCTTGCTTCAACCTTTTGTTGAAAACTTCTATCAAGAAATGTCCGATGAAGATAAAACCGTGTTTATCCGTTTGTTGGAATGTGAAGATCCAGAATTGTTTGCTTGGTTTATGGGCCATGAAGTGTGCCCTGATACTGAACTGGCTCGTATGATAGTAAAAGTCCGTGGAAGACCGGCACCATAGTTTCAGTGTAAAAGCCTCTTTCGACCAACGACTCTCGTTGGTCGTTTTTATTGGCGTTTGTTCTAGCTCCTTTCTGCTTTGGCCCCAAAGCGACATTATCGCCTTATCTCTGCTTAAATATTTGTTTATCGTACTTGTTAGTATTTTTTTGCTGTCGCAGTTGTGGCGACTGCAGCATTGGCGTTTAGATTTTGTGCTGAGTGATAAAGGCGAGGGGCGTTTGTCAACGGGGTCGCACTTTCAGGTACTAAAACGCACTTGGGTCACGCCCTTTGTTTGCTTGATTTATATCGAAGTGGATACTCAGCTACGGCTCTTGTTGGTTTGGGCAGATATGTTAGACGATACTGACTATCGACATTTATGTCGGCTGTTGCTGCGGGCTAAAATGCAACAGACTAAACCTCATTCTGAGATTTAGTCTGTTTATGATGAAGTCACCTATGCGGTTACTTTTCTGGTAGTAAAATAGTCGGGCGAGGCGCGTCTAATTTCTCTGGATGATCGATATTAAAATGCAGCCCACGGCTTTCTTTACGCTCCATGGCACAGCGAATAATTAATTCGGCCACTTGCACTAAGTTACGTAATTCGAGTAAGTTATTGCTAACCCTGAAGTTACTGTAATATTCCTGAATTTCTTGCTGTAACATCAGGCAGCGGCGCAGTGCACGCTCCAGACGTTTATCTGAGCGTACAATTCCAACGTAGTCCCACATAAATAACCGCAGTTCGTGCCAGTTATGGGCGATGACCACTTCCTCATCCGAGTTCGACACTTTACTTTCATCCCATGCTGGAATTTGTCCCGGGATTTGAATTTTATGCAGTTGGCTTTCTATGTCCTGTGACGCCGCACGGGCAAACACTAAACATTCGAGTAGTGAGTTACTCGCCAGACGATTGGCGCCATGTAAGCCCGTATAGGCAACTTCACCAATAGCATAGAGACCATTGAGATCCGTCTGACCGTGCATATCTGTCATCACACCACCGCAGGTATAGTGAGCAGCAGGCACGACAGGGATAGCATCTTTAGTGATATCGATTCCCAGCTCTAAGCAACGGCTATAGATGGTCGGAAAATGCTTCATCACAAAGTCAGCATCTTTATGGCTGATATCTAGATAGACGCAATCGGCACCGAGACGTTTCATCTCATAGTCGATGGCGCGGGCAACGATGTCACGGGGAGCTAACTCGGCGCGTTCATCAAAGTCCGGCATAAAGCGCGTGCCGTCTGGACGACGCAGATAAGCCCCTTCACCACGCAGGGCTTCGGTGAGTAAGAAGTTGCGCGCATCTGCGTGGTACAAACACGTTGGATGGAATTGGTTGAACTCCATATTCGCCACGCGGCAACCTGCACGCCATGCCATGGCAATACCATCACCACTAGCGACATCGGGGTTTGAGGTATATTGATAAACCTTTGAGCTACCACCAGTCGCTAACGCAACAAACTTGGCCTTAACGGTTTCGACGTGCTCTTCATTGCGATTCCACACATAAGCGCCTAACACACGATTACCTGGGCGATTTAACTTACGGGTGGTGATGAGGTCGATGGCGTTATAGCGTTCTAAAACTTGAATATTGGGGTGGGCGAGTGCGCGCTCTTGCAGTGTGGTTTGCACTTCCTTGCCTGTGGCATCGGCAGCGTGCAGAATACGTCTGTGGCTATGGCCGCCTTCACGGGTTAAATGGTAAGGTGCATCTTTTGCGTTGCCGTCTGTGGTTTCTTCTTTATCGAAGGCGACGCCACATTCGATAAGCCATTGCATTGCACTCTTGGCATTTTCAGCAGTGAAAGTGACAACGTCTTTGTCACATAAACCCGCCCCTGCGATTAAGGTGTCTGCAACATGGGATTCGATAGTGTCACTTTCGTCGAAGACGGAGGCGATACCGCCTTGGGCGTAGTAAGTCGACCCTTCCGAGAGTGGGCCTTTTGAAAGCAGAATTACTTTTGCTTTTTCAGCAAGATGCAAAGCTAGTGTCAGACCTGCGGCACCGCTACCTATGACTAATATGTCAGATTGGTGTTCAACTACTTGTTTCATCGGGTATCATGATGTGACTGAAGAGTGCCAACTATGGTAAACCAACTCACCGATTATGGGTACTTTCCTTTTTACCTTACTTTTTTTGTATAATTTTTAGAACTTTTTCAAAGCCCGCGAGTCTACATAAGTGAATATGATTCGAGCGACTGAAAAATCAGCATTTTAGATTTAGGAGAAGTCGGCTCGGATGAGTGGACAATTAAGTGATCAACAATTAGTTGAGCGCGTACAACAAGGTGATAAAAACGCTTTTAACCTGTTAGTGCTTAAATATCAAAGTAAAGTCATTAGCTTGATATCCCGTTATGTACGGAACCAAGCGGACGTTGCTGATGTCGCACAGGAAGCGTTTATCAAAGCTTACAGAGCTTTGCCAAACTTTCGCGGTGAAAGTGCATTTTATACTTGGTTGTACCGCATCGCAGTAAACACTGCGAAGAATTATCTCGTATCACAGGGGCGTAGAACGCCTGCGAATGATGTTGATGCAGAAGATGCCGAATATTACGAAGGTAGTGACGCGCTGAAGGAGTTTGCCTCCCCAGAACGGCTAATGTTATCGGATGAAATCAAAAAAGTGATTTTCGATACATTAGAGACCTTGCCTGAAGAATTACGAATGGCCATCTCATTGCGTGAACTCGATGGTATGAGTTACGAAGATATTGCCATAGTCATGGATTGTCCTGTCGGGACCGTAAGATCACGTATCTTCCGAGCACGAGAAGCAATCGATAAAAAGCTCCAGCCTTTGCTGGAAGCCTAAATTCTTATTTTAAGAAACCCTTATATTTAGACAGGTGAAAAATGGATAAATTAGGTCAAGAATGGGTATCTGCCGCAGTCGATGGAGAGACTGATGAGCAGACCATGGCAGAGTTATCTGCTGATACACATTCACATGATAAATGGCATAACTATCATATGATAGGCGATGCCATGCGTGGCGAGTTGCCGCAGAATATTGTGTTAGATCTCTCTGCTAGCATTGCCGCCGCCATTGAGCTTGAGCCAGCGATAGTTGCGCCTAAGCATCATGCGTCTAACGTTGCTGCACCTGTAACGCCACAAATTGCCGCCAATTCGGAGCAAAGCCGCGTCGTACCTTTATTTAAGCAATTTGGTCAATATGCCATTGCTGCGACGGTTGCTATGTTTGCGATTGTGGGTGTGCAGAATTACAATCAAACCGCCGATGATGCCGCGTCACCATCGCCCGTGTTAATTACAAGGCCGCTTATTGGTAGCGCATCACCTGTGAGCCTACAAACCGGTCCTGTACAACAGAATCAAGGCTATACCAATGATCAGGTGAATGAGCAACGTCGCCGAATTAATACTTATATCCAAGATCATATGTTGCAACAACGATTGAATACTGGTGCGGTTGTAGAGGACAATACCGAGGTCGTACCCGTTCCGGTCAATCAATAACGAGGAGTTAGCTTGCGTCTAATCCTGTTGGCTTTATTAGCCTTGGTCTTTCCTGCAACCGCGCAGGAGGACATGCCTGCCAAAGCTTGGCTCGAGAAAATGAGTCAGGCTTTACGAGAGAAAGAGTTTAAAGCATCGATTATTCAACTTCAGGCCGATCATATTCGGCCTTTGGTTTACCTGCATGGTAAGGTGAATAATCAAGAAGTTGCCTTTCTAGAATACCTTAACGGTCCACCCAAAAATGCAGTGCGTGTCGGTAATCGTGTCACCTTTATTGAGCACGATGAGCCTGCGTATAGTATCGTTTCTAATCATATTCAAGGTGTCTGGCCTGCTGCTTTCTCTGCCAATATGGCGGACTTAGAAGTGGGTTATCAGTTTGTACTCGGTGGCCGTACCCGTATCGCTGGGCGTCCGGGGCAGATGATCCGCCTGTTGCCTAATGATGAATTCCGTTATGGCTTTCAAATTTGGCTTGATATGGAAACCTATCTGCCGCTGAGATACGACATGCTGACTCAAGATAAGCAATTACTTGAGCAGATCATGGTGATTGAACTCATTGAATTCAGCGAGCCGCCAGCCATTTTGCAAGAGGCCTATAAGCAAGAGTGGCCGGCAGTTATCGATCAAGCCGAGCGCCAAGACGGTCAAAACTGGCAATTTGCTTGGTTACCCGCAGGTTTTACTGTGGTAGTGCGCGACCACCATAGATTAATTGGCAGTCACGAAGCGGTGGAATACATAGCACTGACCGATGGACTGGCAAATATTTCTGTTTATGTGGCGCGTGCGGGCACGAGTCCATTGCCTGAAGAATTAATTACCCGTAATGGCTTGTCGTTAGTCTCAGAAAAAGTCGGTAATGCCGAAGTGGTTGCTGTGGGTAAAGTGCCGACAGAAACCTTAACGCGCATTGCTAAAAGTCTGACGCTAGAATAGGACGCCGATTATGATGGAAGAAATTGCCAGAGTCGTCTCCAGTGATAGTCAAGGCTGGTTGACGGTTGAAGTGGAACTTAAGAGTACCTGCAAGAGCTGCAGTAACAGTGAGTCTTGCGGGACCTCTGCTGTCGCTCAGGCTTTTTCCTCGAAAACCCAGCAATTTTCTATTCAGAGTGACCGCCGCTGTGAGGCTGGTGAATTACTCAAATTAGGCCTTCCCGAGAGCGTGATCCTCAAAGCCGCGGCATTAATCTATTTAATGCCGCTGTTTGGCCTGTTTATCGGCGCGGCCTTAGGACAATTTTTAGGCCAGTTGCTTGAGTTTAATCCTAACCTAGGTGCCATGGGCTTTGCGGCCGTTGGTGCCTTGATTGCGTGGTCTTTTGGTAAGCAACAGGCTAAACGTTTAGAAGTTGATGCTCAGCCTGTGATTTTGGCCTATTTAGGTAGGAGCATCAATTTAAACGAATTAGCCCAATAATTTCAATGTGTTATTTTTTATCAAATAGCAGCTAACTGCGGTTTTGGGCGTTGTTTTATCGGCCTGTCTTAAGTAGGAGTGAATGTGATTGGTATTGAAACCGCAATCAGGTACAATTTCGCTCCTTTGAACCGTATCCATTTTCAGTATTAGTCATTGCAGCATAATGAAACAAATTAGAAACTTCTCAATTATTGCCCATATCGACCATGGTAAATCGACGCTATCAGATCGTCTTATTCAGGTTTGTGGCGGTTTAACCGACCGTGAAATGGATTCTCAAGTTTTAGATTCTATGGATCTAGAACGTGAGCGTGGTATTACGATTAAGGCACAAAGTGTCACTTTGGATTATAAAGCCAAAGATGGCCTTGTCTATCAACTCAACTTTATTGATACCCCAGGTCACGTTGACTTCTCCTACGAGGTCTCGCGCTCATTAGCTGCCTGTGAAGGTGCTTTGCTGGTGGTTGATGCGGGTCAGGGCGTTGAAGCTCAGACACTGGCAAACTGTTATACCGCGCTGGATATGAATCTAGATGTAGTACCCATTTTAAACAAGATTGACTTACCACAAGCCGATCCAGAACGTGTTGCTGCCGAGATTGAAGATATCGTTGGTATCGATGCCATGGATGCTGTGCGTTGTTCGGCTAAAACCGGTGTCGGTGTCGACGAGGTTTTAGAAGTCATTGTTGCCAAAATTCCACCGCCTGAAGGCGATCCTGACGCACCATTGCAAGCCTTGATCATCGATTCTTGGTTTGATAATTACTTAGGCGTAGTGTCGTTAGTGCGAATTAAACACGGTAGCCTGAAAAAAGGTGACAAGTTTAAGGTCATGTCTACAGGGCAAAACCACACTGCGGATCGCGTGGGTATTTTCACTCCAAAACAAACTGACAAAACCGAACTTAAAACCGGTGAGGTCGGCTTTGTGATTGCGGGTCTGAAGGAAATTCACGGTGCGCCTGTAGGTGATACGTTAACTTTAGCCAAAAATGGTGCTGAAAAGCCGTTACCTGGTTTTAAGAAAGTGAAGCCACAGGTATACGCTGGCGTATTCCCAATTTCGACCGACGAATATGAAAACTTCCGTGATGCGCTGAACAAACTCAGCCTGAACGATGCGTCATTATTCTTTGAGCCTGAAAGTTCATCGGCACTCGGTTTTGGTTTCCGCATTGGCTATTTAGGCCTGCTGCACATGGAAATCGTACAAGAGCGTTTAGAGCGTGAATACAACCTAGAGTTGATCACCACTGCGCCAACCGTAGTGTACGAAGTCGTCATGACCAGCGGTGAAACGATTTACGTTGATAACCCGTCTGATCTGCCTGCGATTAACAACATTGAAGAAATGCGTGAGCCGATTGTTGAGGCCAACATTTTAGTGCCAAAAGAATACTTAGGTAACGTGATTACCCTGTGTATTGAAAAACGTGGCACTCAAGTGAACATGGTTTACCACGGTAACCAAGTGGCTGTAACTTACCATCTGCCAATGGCGGAAGTGGTCATGGATTTCTTCGACCGTTTGAAATCCACTAGCCGTGGCTATGCATCACTCGAATATAACTTTATTCGTTTCGATCCTGCAGACATGGTGCGTTTAGATATTCTCATCAACGGCGACCGAGTCGATGCCTTGGCTATGGTTATCCATAGATCAAACATTCGTCACCGTGGTTTAGCCTTAGTGGATAAGATGAAAGAACTTATTCCACGTCAGATGTTTGATATTGCGATTCAAGCGGCGGTGGGCAGTCAAATTATTGCCCGTTCAACCGTGAAAGCCCTGCGTAAAGACGTAACGGCTAAGTGTTATGGCGGCGACGTTTCTCGTAAGAAAAAACTCTTAAATAAACAAAAAGAGGGTAAGAAACGGATGAAGCAAGTAGGTAACGTTGAGGTGCCACAAGAAGCATTCTTAGCGGTACTTAAGCTAAACGAGTAATCGTTAGCATAAGAAGTGACAATTTAGTTGACTATTGCGCCGCTGTTTGCGGCGCTTTAGTTAGGTTATCGCATTGGTTTATCACTTTGGTTTACCAAGGTCGAATACGGTAAGTTAACTAAAGTATGATATTCGCTGAGTTAGGCACCTTTAATTATTTTTAAGGCAGGAGTTCAATAAGCAATGGCAGCGTATTTTTCCATTATTCTAGTGCTAATCACCCTGATCTCAGGACTTATTTGGTTAGTCGATGTGCTCGTTTTCGCCCCAAAGCGTCGTGAGAATTTAGCGTTAGCAAAGGCATCACAAGCGAATTTAACTGAAGAAGCTGAGTACCAAATCATTCGTGAGTCGACCATAGTCGAAACCGCGCACTCTATCTTCCCTGTGATTGCCTTTGTGTTGATCCTACGTTCATTCATTTATGAGCCATTTCAAATCCCATCGGGTTCTATGATGCCTACCCTCTTAGTGGGCGACTTCATTCTGGTGGAAAAATTTAGTTATGGGCTTAAAGATCCCGTATGGCGAACCAAACTGGTTGAAACTGGCGAGCCAAAACGCGGTGATGTAGTTGTATTTAAGTATCCTGAAAACCCCGCCATTGACTACATTAAGCGTGTAGTCGGTTTGCCGGGTGATAGAATTATTTACCGTAATAAACAGTTGATGATCCAAAAGGCCTGTGGCGTTGAGCAAACAGCTTGTCCAGAACCGCAAGTTATCGCCCGCACAGAGATCAGTCGTGGTGATTACAGCCAAGATGGTGTGCCATTACTGCGTTATAAAGAGGAATTGGGTGATGTCGCCCACGATATCTTGATCAACCCAAGTCGACCTGACATGCTGGGATATTTTAAGCGCGAAGGTAATTTACCCGCGGGTGAGTTTTTAGTGCCTGAAGGCCATTACTTTGCCATGGGTGATAACCGCGATAACAGTACCGACAGTCGTTTCTGGGGCTTTGTGCCAGAAGAGAACCTTGTTGGTAAAGCGGTAGCGATTTGGATTAGTTTTGAATTTGACCGTTCAAAAGCCGACTTCCTCCCAACTTGGGTGCCTAGCGGCGTGCGTTTTGAGCGTGTAGGTGGAATTAAATAGCATGGAACCGATTAAAAATTTGCCACGTTTGTGTCGTACCTTAGGTTATGAGTTCAAGAATATTGAGCTTTTGACTCAAGCGCTGACCCACAGAAGTGCGGCAAATAAACACAATGAACGCTTAGAGTTTTTAGGTGATTCAATTTTATCTATTGTGATTTCTGATGCTTTATATCATCAGTTTCCGAAGGCAACCGAAGGCGATTTAAGCCGGATGCGTGCCACCTTAGTTCGCGGTGATACCTTAACTATCATCGCCCAAGAGTTTAAGCTCGGCGATTATTTATATCTCGGTCCTGGCGAGTTGAAAAGTGGCGGATTTAGACGCGAGTCGATTCTTGCCGATGCGGTTGAAGCCATTATTGGCGCCGTTTACCTTGATTCCGATCTCGAAGTTTGCCGTGCATTACTGCTGAAATGGTATGCCGAGCGTTTGGCCGAAATCCAACCTGGGATCAGCCAGAAAGACGCTAAGACATTACTGCAAGAACATTTACAAGGGTTTAAAAAGCCGCTGCCTGATTACCAAGTAATCAACATAGAAGGCGATGCCCACGATCAGACATTTACCGTTGAATGTCGTATTGAAGACTTGAGCCAAAGCGTCATTGGTGTGGCGAGTTCACGCCGTAAAGCCGAGCAAATCGCGGCCGCTCAAGTATTGGAGTTACTAAAGAAATGACCAAAAAAACAGACTTGTCAGGTATCGATGCTGCAAAAGCGGCAACTGAGCCTAGTTTAGATGAATTACTGGCAAGGATGAATGCGGCCGCGCCAACGCCGTCGGCCCAATACGATGTCACTTATTGCGGCATGGTGGCGATCATTGGTCGCCCTAACGTTGGTAAATCGACGTTAATCAACCGTTTGCTTGGTCAGAAGGTAAGTATTACTTCTAAAAAGCCACAAACAACGCGCCACCGTATCATGGGTATTCATACCGATGGTCCGAAGCAAATTGTGTTCATCGATACACCAGGTTTACACATAGAAGAGCAGCGGGCGATTAACCGCCTGATGAACCGCGCAGCTGCCAGTTCGCTTGCCGATGTAGCTATGGTGATTTTTGTGGTCGATGGCATGACGTGGACCGCCGATGATGAGATGGTGTTGAGTAAATTACGCCGTGGCGGTGAAGAGCGTCAGACAATTCTGGCGATCAACAAAGTCGACAATATCAAAGACAAAGAATCGCTATTCCCGTATTTGGAAGAAGTCGCCAAAAAATATCCTTTCGATGAAATTTTGCCGATTTCAGCCAGTAAAGGTACCAACGTTAAGCGCATTTTAGAGCTAGCGGCGGCGTCGATTCCTGAAGGACCTTTCTTCTTCCCTGAAGACTATGTTACCGATCGTTCGCAACGTTTTATGGCGTCGGAAATTGTGCGTGAAAAACTGATGCGCTTCTTAGGTGATGAATTACCCTATGATGCGACAGTTGAGATTGAACAGTTCAAGATGATGGAAAATGGCGTTTATCAAATCAATGCCTTGATCCTTGTTGAGCGTGAAGGTCAAAAACGTATGGTGATTGGTAGCAAGGGCGAACGTATTCGTACTATCGCAACTCAAGCTCGCTTAGACATGGAGACCTTGTTTGATAATAAAGTCTTCCTCGAAGTGTGGGTGAAAGTGAAATCCGGTTGGGCCGATGATGAACGCGCCCTGCGTAGCTTAGGTTACGGCGACGATTAAGTATTAATTCCAGCGAGCGCGCTTACCGATGAAACGTGGTTACGTTTTACATCATCGCCCATATCGAGAGTCCAGTGTCTTAGTTAACCTCTTAGTTGACGGCATTGGACGGGTTGATGTGGTTGCCCGAACTGGCAGCGGTAAGCGCTCTATCAAGAGTATTCTCCAGCCCTTTCAACCGCTGATCTTCGAATTTAGCGGTAAGTCTGAATTAAAAACCTTAACTCAAGTC
Source organism: Shewanella sp. SW32 (assembly GCF_025653365.1). Taxonomy (NCBI): domain Bacteria; kingdom Pseudomonadati; phylum Pseudomonadota; class Gammaproteobacteria; order Alteromonadales; family Shewanellaceae; genus Shewanella; species Shewanella sp. SW32. Next base: position 62,989 of record NZ_JAKKSJ010000015.1, read on the forward strand.
GAAGCCGCTGCGCCTGCTGTGCCTCTTTCTGGCCAGAGCTTGTTTGCTGGCATGTATATCAATGAGTTATTGGTTCGCACTTTGTCTGTACAGCACAATGCCGAAGAGTTGTTCCTCATTTATCATCAAGCCTTAGTCGGCCTTGCCGCGAAGTTTTGCCAATCCCAACTGCGTTATATTGAGCTCGCCTTGCTGCGGGAATTAGGTTTTATGCCTTCTCTTAGCCGCGATACTCAAGGTGAACCACTCGTACCTGATGATTATTACCAGCTCGTGCCTGAGTTAGGTTTTCAATTTGTGCTCAACTCCCGTGCTCGCAATGCTTATCAAGGGGCAATGTTGACGGCGCTTAACGATAACCAGCTCACCGACGCACATTTTTTGAGCGCCAAGTTGTTGATGCGCTCCCTGTTAACGCCATTACTCGGGACTAAACCTTTGTTGAGTCGACAATTGTTCGTCAGCACTGCCGTACCAACTAAGATTGATGGGAATAATTCGCCCTAGCTCCTGTTTTTTAGCGTGAGCCTAAGTACAATAGGCCGCAATATCAGCGTTAAACATTAAGGAGTTCCCGATGAGCCGTATCTTATTGGGCGTGAATATCGACCATATTGCTACTCTGCGCCAAGCCCGTGGCACCAGTTATCCTGATCCTGTGCATGCTGCTGCCGTTGCTGAACATGCTGGTGCCGATGGCATCACTATCCATTTGCGTGAAGACAGACGCCACATCATAGACCGCGATGTATATTTGTTGGCAAAAACCTTGAAAACCCGCATGAATTTTGAATGCGCTGTGACCGAAGAAATGCTTAACATCGCCTGTGAAATTAAGCCGACCTATGTCTGTTTAGTACCAGAAAAACGTCAAGAAGTCACCACTGAAGGCGGCTTAGATGTGGCGGGGCAGTTAGATAAAATCACTGCTGCAGTGACTCGTTTAGCTGCTGAGGGTATTCAAGTCTCCTTATTTATCGATGCCGATAAAACTCAAATTGATGCCGCCGTTGCCTCTGGCGCACCGCTTATTGAAATTCATACGGGCTGTTATGCCGATGCTAAAACTGAAGCGGAAGAAGCTATTGAGTTAGCGCGTATTCGCGAAATGGCAAAATACGCCCATGGCAAAGGTTTAGTGGTTAACGCGGGTCATGGTTTACATTATCACAACGTGAAACCCATCGCGGCGATTCCTGAGTTATATGAACTCAATATCGGCCATGCGATTGTCGCACGTGCCGCCATTGACGGTTTAGCGACAGCAGTGAAAGACATGAAAGTGTTAATGCTTGAAGGTCGTCGAGGCGAATAATGGCGATTGTCGGCCTAGGCACAGATATCGTCGAGATTGAGCGTATTCAGGTCCATGTGGCACGCGCAGGTGACAAGCTGGCGAAACGTGTGCTGACCGAGTCTGAGTTAGCCATTTATACTGCCCATAGTCAGCCAAGTCGTTATCTTGCCAAGCGTTTTGCTGCAAAAGAAGCCGCAGCCAAAGCCCTCGGTACGGGTATTGGCCGCGGCGTGTCGTTTCAGCATATTCACATTGGCAACAATGAGGATGGTGCACCGACGATTCACTTTACCGAGGGGGCGTTAACGCGCTTACAGCAGCTTAAAGCGACGGTTGGGCATATCTCTATTGCCGATGAAAAATCCTACGCGATTGCGACGGTAATCATAGAGTCTCAATAAACCCGAGTTTGTGTCTGTTGGCGGTAAAAAAGGAACCTTAGGGTTCCTTTTTTCATTTCTGGATGGGTATCCAAATCAGTGCCAAATTACTGAATGCAACAATTTATTTACTTTTACTGTTCAGCTTAATTGTTTTACGTTAGTTTATGGCTTGCGCGTCTCTCAATTTGGCGCAGGTAAAGCAGGGGCAAATGAAGAGGAACCCGACATGAAATCCGCCGCAGAGCAGTTATCGACCTACAAAAGTGTGCATTTAAATCAGCGTAATATTCAGACCCATTTTATTGGCATCCCACTGATTATTTGGTCTGCTTTCCTGTTGTTGGCCACAGTGCGTATTCCGCTGGGGAGTATGGGAGAGACAAGTTTAGCAGTGATAGTCGGTATATTCGTGTTGGCCTATTATGTCCGTTTACACTTAAGGCTTTCAATGGGGCTCATATTATTTATGGTACCTGTGCTGCTCACGACTGAGTGGGCGGCGCATATCGCCGGTGCCACTTGGCTTGCCCTAGGGGTATTTGTGGTGGGCTGGGTGTTCCAGCTAATTGGCCATCAATATGAAAAAGCCAAGCCTGCCTTTGTGGATGACTTAAATCAGCTATTAATTGGGCCATTTTTCTTAATGGCGGAAGTGTATTTTATGTTGGGCTTAGAAAAGGCGCTGAATGCCCAGATAACACCAATGGCGCTTGAGAAGCGTCGTATGCTTGAGGCGAAAAAGTCTGCATAGCTTGGCTAGATAGTGAATTAGAGTAGATAGATTTATAGCTTGGGGGAGCATCATCGCTTGGAGGAAATCGTCCGCCGGACCACATCTTAACTCGTGTGGTTCGGCCATTTTTTATGCTCAAAATTGAGGATTAAACTCTGGGGGGATGATAATACAGCGGGATAATTCTCACTGTATTAATCATATTCTCTGACACATCAATTATCTCTAATGGATAACCTGCTAAACGTAAACTGGTATTCGCAGAAGGAATTTCCTCCAGATACTCCAGAATCAGACCATTGAGGGTTTTAGGGCCATCGGTGGGAAAGTTCCACTTCATTTCTTTATTCAAATCGCGGATCGTAATGCCCGCATCAACTAAGTAGCTACCATCTTGCTGGACCTTAATGTCTTCACTCGGGGTGGTCAACATAGAAGTGGTAAAGTCGCCGACAATCTCTTCGAGAATATCTTCGAGTGTTACTAGACCTTGAATATCACCATATTCATCAACGACTAAGCCGATGCGCTCTTTATTTTGTTGGAAGTTAGCTAGCTGCACATTGAGTGGTGTACCTTCTGGCACAAAGTAGAGTTCTTTCACTGCGCGCAACAAAGATGACTTGCTGAATTGCTCTTTAGATTGGAGGCGCAGGGCGTCACGTAAGTGAATAAAGCCCACTGCATCGTCTATGGTGTCGCGATACACTAACACTCGGGTATGTGGACTTTGGATCACCTGACGATTGATAACCTTAAATTCGTCATTGACGTTAATTCCGTAGATATCTGAGCGTGGCACCATAATATCTTCAACGGTGACTTTCTCTAAATCCAAGATAGATAACAGCATTTCTTGGTGACGTCGGGGGATGAGTGCCCCTGCCTCATGCACCACAGTACGCAGCTCTTCTTGGCTTAGTGCATCGCTACTATTAACGGTTTTTATCCCCATCAAACGTAAGATACCTGTGGTTATCAAATTAACGCTTGAGACAACATAGGCAAAGGTCGAGGAAAGTATAAGTAGCAGTATGCTAGAGGGAAAAGCAATACGCTCAGGATTTAGCGCTGCGATGGTTTTTGGCGTGACTTCAGCAAAAACGAGCACGACTAACGTAAGCACGCCAGTTGCAACAGCGACCCCTAAGTCGCCCCAAAGACGCATACCAATGATAGTCGCAATAGCAGATGCGGAAATATTGACTAAGTTATTGCCAATTAAGATCAATCCAATCAAACGGTCAGGACGCTCAAGTAACTTCAAAGCTCTAATCGCCCCTTTATGGCCATTGTTGGCTAAGTGGCGTAGACGGTAACGGTTGAGAGTCATCATTGCGGTTTCTGAGCCTGAAAAATAGGCAGAGAATAGGATAAGCACTAGTAAAACGATCAGGAGTGCGCTTGTCGATATAGCGTCCAAAAAAGGCTCCAATGTGGCCAGTAAACTTAAGTAAATACCGACATTTAAAAAAAGTGTCAAGTCGGCCGCAGCAATAACTGCCCCAGCCGACTTAAATGTTTAGTTGAGGATTAATTCTTTGACAATGCGCGCGCCAAAATATGCGAGCGAAAGTAAGGATGCGCCAGTCAGAGTGTAAATGACTGCGGTACGAATTTTACAACCGACCCAATACTGTTGCCACAGCATAGTAATGTATACAAACCAAGCCATTATCGACAGAATTGCCTTATGACCTTTACCATCGGCGAACATATCTTCAAGGAAGATAAAACCAGTCGCGAGCGACAAACTGAGCAAGATAACGCCGATAATCACCAGATGATAAAGCTGTTTTTCAACTGTCATCAGCGGCGGAATGCCAGGGCTCAGCATAAATTGTTTTTTCTTCAGTTTATTTTGGATCATCGCCAGTTGTATCGCATACAGGGCGGCAATCATCAGGGCGCTGTAGGCCATGAGTGACAATACGACGTGGGCTAATACTTCAGGATAAAGCTCAAAATGTGTGATGAATTTAGGCGGCAATAACCAGAGTAGGGCAACCGAAAGCACTGAGCAGGCATAAACCACGGGCACGACGACGATGACTTTCAGCCTGAACATCAATATCGTAAAAGTAAAAGCGATAATCCAGTTCACTAAGGAAATCACATTCGTCAGGCTAAAGTTTTGGCCATCTGTGGTGAAAATCACTTGTGATAATGCTGCGGCATGTAAAATAACCGCAATAGCGGCAAAACCTGCGACAGCACGGCGATTCGGACCGTCTGGGTGAAACAATCTACTCGTCACTAGTACCAATGCAATGCAATAAAAAAACATGGCTGAGGCAGAAAAGATGACCATGGGTAATTAACCTATTTGTGTAGTTAAAGGTGCCTTAAAAACGGGGCATACAGATCAATATTTTCCCTAGAATAACATGAGCTGTCGGCAAATGGGCAGTGACATGAGTTGCAAAATTTAGCAGATTCTTATTGTTAGGGTTAAATAGTGTGTCGACGACAATAAAACATGACTCAGCGCAAGTAAAACACTTAACCACAATCAAGATGGGTGCAGCAGTAGCATAATGCGCATGCATCGTTATAATACAGCCCATCAATCGAGATTCTTAAAGGTATAGAACAGGACGATGTTTGAGAACCTAACCGACAGACTGTCACGCACACTGAAAAATATCAGTGGCCGTGGTCGCTTAACTGAAGAAAACGTTAAGGAAACCCTGCGCGAAGTGCGTATGGCACTGCTGGAGGCCGATGTTGCCCTGCCTGTGGTGCGCGAATTTGTTAATAACGTAAAAGAACGTGCCGTAGGCCAAGAAGTCTCTAAAAGCTTAAGCCCTGGCCAAGCCTTTATTAAGATAGTTCAAAGTGAACTTGAAAAATCCATGGGCGAGGCGAATGAAGCCCTAGATTTAGCCACTCAGCCGCCAGCTGTGATTATGATGGCGGGTCTGCAAGGTGCGGGTAAAACCACCAGTGTGGCAAAACTGGGTAAATTTTTACGCGAACGCCATAAAAAATCGGTATTAGTCGTCAGTGCTGACGTTTATCGCCCCGCGGCGATTAAACAGCTTGAGACGTTAGCGCAAGAAGTGGCGGTGGAGTTTTTCCCATCGGACGTTAGCCAAAAGCCAATCGACATTGCGAAAGCGGCGATTGCCCACGCTAAATTAAAGTTTATCGATGTGGTGATCCTCGATACCGCAGGTCGTCTGCATGTCGACGAAGCCATGATGGACGAGATCAAAGGCTTACACGCAGCGGTCAAGCCTATCGAAACCTTGTTCGTTGTTGATGCTATGACAGGTCAAGATGCGGCAAACACCGCTAAGGCCTTTAATGAAGCTTTACCACTGACGGGGGTTATTTTAACTAAAGTCGATGGTGATGCGCGCGGTGGTGCGGCGTTATCGATTCGCCACATTACGGGCAAGCCGATTAAATTCCTCGGAGTGGGTGAAAAGACCGACGCGTTAGAGCCATTCCATCCAGACCGTATTGCTTCACGCATTTTGGGCATGGGCGATGTGTTATCGCTTATCGAAGAAGTTGAGCGTGGCGTCGATAAAGAAAAGGCCATGAAGCTGGCTTCGAAAGTGAAGCAAGGTGGCAGTTTCGATTTAGAAGATTTCCGTGAGCAGTTACAGCAAATGAAAAATATGGGCGGCATGATGAATATGCTGGAAAAACTGCCCGGTGTTGGTCAATTGCCCCCAGAAGCCTTAGCGCAAATCCAAGACGGCAAGATGACAGGTCAAATGGAAGCCATCATTAATTCGATGACTTCCAAGGAGCGTAAGAACCCTGATTTAATCAAGGGCTCACGCAAACGTCGCATCGCAGCTGGTTCTGGCACGCAAATTCAAGATGTAAACCGTTTATTGAAACAGTTTACTCAAATGCAAAAGATGATGAAAAAAATGTCTGCTAAGGGCGGCATGCAAAAAATGATGCGCGGAATGCGCGGTATGATGCCACCAGGAATGAAATTTCCGGGCCGTTAATCGGACATTTTTAGTTAAACCTAGCACTTTATCAGTCGGTTGACTCTGGTAACAATGAACCGCTAACGAAGGACGCAGGCGTAATAATCGCCATCTTTGGTTGCATTAGTTGGAAACTCAGGTAAAATCTTCCGGCTTTCTATCTGGGACTCTTCGCGAACACGGGGTTCCAGTTTTTATTTTTGCTTCAAAGCAAATCATTAGAGGATTGAAAACGCATGGTTACCATTCGTTTAGCTCGTGGCGGCGCAAAAAAGCGTCCATTTTACAACATCGTTGTTGCTGATAGCCGTAACGCTCGTGACGGTCGTTTCATTGAGCGTGTAGGTTTCTTCAACCCATTGGCCCGTGGCCAAGAAGAAACATTACGTTTAGACCTAGCTCGCGTTGAGCACTGGGTTTCTAACGGTGCAGCTGCTACAGAACGCGTAGCAAAATTGATCAAAGACGCTCGTAAAGCAACTGCTTAATAGCGTTAAGGTATAGATTGATGAGCAGTAACCAACAGCCAGTCGTACTGGGGAAATTAGGCTCCTGTCATGGCATTAAAGGTTGGCTGAAAATCACCGCCTATACCGATTCTGTTGAAGGTATCTTTGACTACTCGCCTTGGCTTATTAAAGAAAATGGTGAGTGGCGCGAAATAAAGGTCACCCAGTGGCGTTATCAAGGCAAGGCCGTTGTTGCCTTACTTGATGGCGTAGAAACACGGGAGCAAGCGCAAATGCTCACAAATTGTGAGATTGCGATTTTGCCGGAACAGATGAACGATTTGCCAGCAGATGAATTCTACTGGCGTGATCTCATCGGTTGCGAAGTGGTCAATACAACTGGCTATAACATGGGGATTGTCGATCAGATCGTGGAAACAGGATCGAACGACGTATTACTCGTTAAAGCCAACGCTAAAGATAGTTTCGGCAAAGTGGAACGTATGATCCCCTTTGTCCCTGAGCAGTTCATCAAAACGGTGGATCTGCAAGGTAAACAGATTTTAGTGGATTGGGATCCTGACTTCTAAGTCGAGGTACAACAGATGTGGTTAGGGGTAATAACCCTGTTCCCAGAGATGTTCCGTGCCGTGACAGACTTTGGAGTTACGGGCCGAGCCGTGAAAAACGGCCTGCTCGAGTTGCACACGTGGAATCCCCGTGATTTCACCCATGATAGACATAATACGGTAGATGACAGGCCTTACGGCGGTGGTCCCGGAATGTTGATGATGGTGCAACCCTTGCGCGATGCCATCCATGCAGCGAAAGCCGCAGCGGGTGAAGGTGCGAAGGTGATTTACTTGTCACCTCAAGGACGCAAGCTGGATCAGCAAGGCGTCACTGAGTTGGCTCAATCATCACGTTTGATTTTGGTCTGTGGTCGATACGAAGGTATTGATGAACGCATCATTCAAACGGAAGTGGATGAAGAGTGGTCGATAGGGGATTACGTGCTTTCGGGCGGCGAATTACCGGCGATGACTCTGATAGATTCAGTATCGAGATTGGTTCCTGGCGTGCTAGGAAAACAAGCTTCGGCGGAGCAAGATTCTTTCTCCGACGGTTTACTGGATTGTCCACATTACACTCGCCCTGAAAGCTTGGATGGTCTTGACGTACCGGCAGTGCTGCTAAGTGGCAACCACGAACAAATTAGACTCTGGCGTTTACAGCAAAGCCTTGGTAGGACTTTACTTAGACGGCCAGAATTATTGCAAAATCTAGCTCTGACTGACGAACAAACGACTCTATTAGCGCAGTTCGTTGAAGCAATGAACAAGCATGCTTAGTCGTAGCTCAGTTAATTCTAGAACGGAGTAAGTTATGAACAACATCATTAAAATGCTCAACGATGAGCAAATGAAACAAGACGTACCTGCGTTTGGTGCTGGTGATACAGTAGTCGTTCAGGTTCGTGTTAAAGAAGGCGATAAAGAGCGTTTACAGGCTTTTGAAGGCGTTGTAATTGCTAAGCGTAACCGTGGTCTGCACTCTGCATTCACAGTACGTAAAATCTCTAATGGCGAAGGTGTTGAGCGTGCTTTCCAAACGCACAGCCCACTGATCGCTAGCATTGAAGTTAAGCGTCGTGGTCGCGTTCGTCGCGCCAAACTGTACTATCTGCGTGATCGTTCAGGTAAATCTGCACGTATCCGTGAGAAGCTGGCAACTAAGTAATAGTTACCGCTACAGAAAACAAGACGTAGTGTTCGCACAGAAAACCGCCCTAGTGGCGGTTTTTTGTTGCTGTTTTTTGAGTATTTATACTTGATCTAAAGAGAATGAACAGGCATAGTGGTCGCCTGGTTGTAATGGTGTAGCATTACAAAAGTACATTGCGATGGATTTACGCTATTTTATATCCGAAATGAATGCCCAAGCTGACTTGAAGTCCTGCTTCGACAACTGGGTTAAACACTAAGTCTTAGGTGGTAAGCATGCAACAAGATACGATTAACAACGTACACATCAGTTCAGAGAAAGTCTTAATCACGCCGCAAGAGCTTAAAAATGCCTTGCCACTCTCTGAGCATGCTTATCGCTATATCCTCAATGCCCGTAAAACCGTGGCTGATATTGTTCATAAGCGTGACAATCGAGTATTGATTGTCACTGGCCCTTGCTCAATCCATGATATCGCCGCCGCAAAAGAATACGCTTTAAGGCTTAAAACTCTGCACGATGAACTCAGTGATGAGTTTTACATCTTAATGCGAGTGTACTTTGAAAAGCCGCGTACCACGGTAGGTTGGAAGGGCATGATCAACGATCCCGATATGGATGAATCCTTCGATGTCGAAAAAGGCCTGAAAATGGCCCGTGAGCTAATGATTTGGTTGGCCGAGTTAGGACTGCCTGTTGCCACCGAAGCACTCGATCCTATCAGTCCTCAGTACATTTCTGAGCTTGTCACTTGGTCTGCCATTGGTGCTCGCACCACTGAATCGCAGACTCATAGGGAAATGGCATCGGGTCTTTCTATGCCGGTGGGCTTTAAAAATGGCACCGATGGTAAGCTCGATGTAGCGATTAATGCGCTAAAATCGGCGGCCAGTAGCCACAGATTTATGGGCATAAACCAGCAGGGCCAAGTCGCATTATTGCAAACTGCGGGCAATCCCGATGGCCATGTGATTTTACGCGGTGGTGCAACGCCCAACTATGATGCGGCGAGTGTGGCAGAGTGTGAAACGCAGCTCCATAAAGCCAAACTCAATGCACGTTTGATCATCGATTGCAGCCATGGCAATTCATCCAAAGACTACAGCCGCCAAAAGCCTGTCTGTGAAAATGTGTTCGAGCAGATTTTTAACGGCAATAAGTCGATTATTGGCGTCATGCTAGAAAGTCATTTAAATGAAGGCAATCAAAGTTGTGATAGGCCATTAAGCGAGCTAGCTTACGGTGTTTCTGTAACAGATTCTTGTATTAGTTGGGAAAAAACAGAAACCATTTTACGGGAAGGCGCAGCGAAGTTATCTTCAATACTTCCAACGCGTTTCGATATGCTGAAAGTAGCTAACGCTTAAATTAGTTACAGCTTAATGGACTCAGGTATGAATGAAAAAACAACGGCCGAATTAGAACACCTTCGCGGCCTGATTGATGGTGTTGATCAGCAATTACTGCACTTACTGCGTAAGCGCTTGGATCTCGTTGCGCAAGTGGGCACGGTGAAACACGGCGCCGGTTTACCTATTTATGCACCTCAGCGTGAAGCAGCCATGCTGGCTAAACGCCGTGAAGAAGCAAAAACTATGGGGATCGAGCCGCAGTTGATCGAAGATATTTTGCGTCGCTTGATGCGTGAGTCTTACCTCAATGAAAAAGATGTTGGTTTTAAGCAAGTTAAAAAAGATCTTGGCTCAGTGGTGATTGTCGGCGGTAAAGGGCAACTCGGTGGACTATTTTCACAAATGCTGACTTTATCCGGCTACCAAGTGAATTTGCTCGATAAAGACGATTGGCAGCAAGCGGATAGCTTATTTGCCGATGCGGGCATGGTGTTAGTGACAGTGCCTATTGCGATTACCTGTGAGCTTATTCGTGAAAAACTGACCCAATTACCAGCCGACTGCATTCTGGCGGATTTGACCTCCATCAAGACTGAGCCAGTTAAAGCCATGCTTGAGGCGCATTCTGGTCCCGTCGTTGGTTTTCATCCTATGTTTGGCCCTGATGTGGGCAGTCTGGCGAAGCAAGTCGTGGTGGTGTGTCATGGTCGCTCGCCGGAAAAATACCAGTGGTTGCTTGAGCAGATCGCCATTTGGGGCGCGCGGATTGTCGAAGCAGAACCAGAGCGTCACGACAATGCGATGCAGCTAGTGCAGGCAATGCGTCACTTCTCGACCTTTGTGTATGGTTTGAATCTGTGTAAGGAAGAGGCAGATATCGATACTTTACTGCAATTTAGCTCGCCGATTTACCGATTAGAATTGGCTATGGTAGGGCGCTTATTCGCCCAAAGCCCAGAGCTTTACGCCGATATTATTTTTGCCCAGCAAGATAGCCAGCATGCTATTGGTGATTATTTAGATAACTACCGTGAAGCGTTAGAACTGCTAAAACGGGGTGACAGGAACGAGTTTATTAAGCAGTTCCAAAGTGTCGCCAAATGGTTTGGGGATTTTGCACCTCAATTCCAGCGTGAAAGCCGTATTATGCTGCAATCGGTTAATGATATGAAAACCAATTAATAAATAAACAGTTACTTTTTAAAACGCCCATCATTGATGGGCGTTTTTTTATGGATTTTTAACAGTTCACATTGTATTAATTAGCAATTGCTTAAGGTGATCTTTCTCTAACATTTAGCATCTCACTTTAGAAATGACTGTCGCTTATGGCACGTTTAGGTAGACTAGTTTTAAACATGCAAATATAAAGCATGAATTTAAATTAGGAGTCTATCCATGTTCTGTATTCAGTGTGAGCAAACCATTCGTACACCCGCTGGCAATGGTTGTAGTTATTCCCAAGGTATGTGTGGCAAGTTGGCGGCAACGTCCGATCTGCAAGACTTGCTGATTTACATGCTGCAAGGCGTGTCTGTATATGCGGTTAAAGCTCGCGAGCTGGGCATTATCGATGCTGAAATTGATAGTTTTGTGCCTAAAGCCTTTTTCGCGACCCTCACCAACGTCAACTTCGATGATGAGCGCATTATGGCCTATATCCAGCAGGCGGCTAAGTATCGTGCTCAGTTAAAAGCTTCTTACGAAGCGGCTTGTGAACAAGCCGGTATTGCTGCTGAGCAAGTGCCGCAAGTCGCTCAGTTAGTGCTGGGGACCAGTAAGATTGAAATGCTAGCGCAGGCACCGATTGCATTGCTGAATAAAGATAAGCATGAAGTTCATGAAGACATCATGGGATTGAGGTTATTGTGTTTATATGGTCTTAAGGGCGCGGCTGCTTATATGGAGCATGCTCGCGTGTTGGGTCAGACTGATGCTGATGTGGCAGGGCGCTTCCATGAAATTATGTCTTTCTTAGGTGAGCCGAGTGTTGATGGCGATAAGCTGTTTACTACGGCTATGGACATAGGTCAGTTGAACTACCGCATAATGGCAATGCTGGATGCGGGTGAAACTCAAGCCTTTGGTCATCCTGAGCCAACTGTGGTCAACACTAAGTCAGTTAAGGGCAAAGCCATACTAGTCTCTGGCCATGACATGAAGGATTTAGAGCTTATTCTCGAGCAGACTGTAGGCAAGGGTATCAATGTGTTTACCCACGGTGAAATGCTTCCTGCACTGGCGTATCCAGCCTTTAAAAAATATGCTCATCTTGTCGGAAATTACGGCAGTGCTTGGCAGAATCAACAGCAAGAATTTGCCAATTTCCCTGGCGCTGTGGTGATGACATCTAACTGTATTATCGATCCAAATGTGGGTAGTTATAGTGATCGTATCTTTACTCGCAGCATAGTGGGCTGGCCTGGTGTGGTGCATATCGAAGGAGATGATTTCTCGGCTGTCATTGATAAAGCGTTAGCCTTAGAAGGCTTTATCTATGATGAAATCCCACACACTATCACTATTGGTTTTGCCCGCAATGCCTTGATGGCCGCAGCGCCCGCCGTGGTTGAAAATGTAAAGAGTGGTGCGATTAAGCATTTCTTTCTTGTTGGCGGTTGCGATGGCGACAAAGCCGACAGAAGCTACTTCACTGAACTTGCTAAATCCACACCTAAGGATTCAATAATCCTGACGCTAGGCTGTGGTAAGTACAAATTCAATAAGCTCGAATTTGGTGACATTAACGGTATTCCACGTTTGCTCGATGTGGGCCAATGTAACGATGCCTATTCAGCGATTCAGTTAGCGATTGCATTAGCTGAAGTGTTTGAATGTGATATCAATGAATTACCTCTGAGCTTAGTGCTTTCTTGGTTTGAGCAAAAAGCCATTGTAGTACTGCTGACACTGTTGTCTCTCGGGGTTAAAAATATTCGAACAGGCCCGACGCCACCTGCGTTCCTTACGGCCAATTTAGCCAAAATTTTGGAAGATAAGTTTGGCTTGCGTAATACCACGACAGTCGAAGCCGATTTAAAAAATATGTTAAACGTGGCTTAAATCAACCAAGAATTGTTGCTGAACTGCGGTTTTGGCTTGTTTACTGAGGCCGCGGTGTTTTGTGGGTAAATGCTATGAACATGAGTGTGATAGCGGGAGCGCGGGCATTATCGGTTTCGCCCCATAAACCCGGAAGTGTTAATCAATTAGTGTGCGTCGAACGCTGGAATGAAACCTCGGATGTCGTGAGTTTTCGTTTTCAAGTGGGCGAGCCGATGAAGTTTGACTATAAACCCGGTCAGTTTATGACCTTTGTGCTTGAGATTAATGGCGAGCAAGTGTGCCGCAGTTATACCTTGTCATCATCGCCATCTAGGCCCTATTCCTTGATGGTGACGATTAAGCGTGTTGCGGGTGGACTCGTATCTAATTATCTTATCGACAATCTATTACTCGGCCAGAGTGTACGAGTGCTGCCGCCCGCGGGGCAATTTAATCTGTTTGATATTGCTCGGCTAAGCCATAAACAGCCAGAGACTGAAAAGTTAGATGCTAATTTGTTAGCTATAACGGCGCAGAAATACCTTTTTTTGAGTGCTGGTTGCGGTATTACCCCCATGTACTCTATGTCGCGTTATCTGACTGATACACAAATTGATGCCGATATTGCCTTTGTGCACAGTGCGCGATCAGAGAATGATATTATTTTTAAGTCATCATTGGCGACTATGGCCAACCGTTTTAATGCATTTAAGCTCAGCTACGTACTTGAGACTGTCACTGAAACACTGGGGTGTTCACCAAAGATAGCATTCGATTTCGGGCGGTTAAGTGCACAGATGCTACAAACCTTAGTACCTGATTTTGCAGAGCGTACTATCTACCTTTGTGGGCCAGAACCTTATATGCAAGCGGTAAAAGCCTTATTGGTCGAACTCAATTTTGATATGAGTCGGTTATACCATGAGAGTTTTGCCACGGCCGAGAAAGTTGCCCGTAGTCAGCTTATGCAAGCAAACTCCTCAGATGGAACGAGTGAAAACCCACCAGAAGTGGCTTTCGCCTTGTCTATTGGCGATCGAAGCACGACGCTAAATCAAGGACAAAGTCTGCTGGAGGGAATTGAGGCGGAAGGGTTGCCGATTATTGCGGCCTGTCGTTCGGGCGTTTGCGGCGCGTGTAAGTGTCAAGTCTTGGAGGGCGAAACGGTATCGACAAGCGTGATGACACTGACTACTGCAGAAATTGAAGCCGGTTTTGTACTCGCTTGCTCCACAAAATTAGCATCCGACGTGACACTTAAACTTTAACGTGCTGCTAATTAGCGTCATTTACTTGTGACTTATTTTTAAATGGATGGAAATATTTCTAATCCTTAGTTGCGCTTATCTCAGTGAGAACGTAAGGTTAATGACAAGGGCGTATGATGTTTGCGCCCAGTCTATTAGTCTGGCTGGAGTCTCTCAATGACAATGACAACCACTTATGCCGCAAAAATTGAAGACCGTACTCTGGGACATTTGTTGTACGCCTTGATGTCGGGTTTTCCCTTATTATTACTTCCTGTGCTGCTAAGTTTGTTCATTAATGTTTCCCAACGCCAATTCCATGGTAATCCATTATTGGCGTCGCATTTACGTTGGCAACGGCATTCTAATCTCGCCTTTCTTGGCTTACTAGTGCTCGGCTATTGCGTTCCACTGACTTGGCTCAGTCTTTCGATTTATCTCTTTGGGATCATTTGGTTTTGCCACAGGATCATTAAAGGGTGGTTAAGTCTATTGGATGGTTTAGAAATCTAAACTTGTGCTAGAGTCTCTAAATTGATGATTTTTAGAGGCTCTTATGTCCAGCTACCAAATTCTGTGTGTCCTCTGCGCATTGGCGCTAGTGACTTCGGTTATCTCCTCTCGCGTCCATAAACTGCAGGAAACTGTGGCCATTACTGCTATTGCCCTAGGAATGAGTTTGTTGTTGCTCCTTGGGGGAAAGGCTTTAGGTGGGGACGTTTATGTGTATTTTGTCTCTGGCTTAGAGAAACTCGATTTTCAAGCTTTACTGCTCAATGGCATGCTCGGTTTTTTACTCTTTGCCGGCGCATTACAAATCCGCTTAAAAATACTGAGGCATCAAAAGTGGGAGATCCTAATCCTTGCTTTTATAAGCACCTTATTGTCGACATTTATTATAGGTGAGCTGTTATTTTGGTTCGCGCCTATGCTAGGTCTCCCGCTAGAATTCAGCCACTGCTTACTGTTCGGCGCCTTGATTTCGCCCACCGATCCTATCGCTGTTTTGGCTATTTTAAAGAAAATGGGGGCGCCGGAAGATATTGCGATTCAAGTAGAAGGAGAATCTTTATTTAACGATGGCATAGGGTTAGTGATTTTTGTGGCAATATCGCAATTGGCTTTCTCCACCGAGCCTCTGACGTTTATCCATATCTCTGAGTTATTTATTCGTGAGGCGGTAGGTGGGGTTATTTACGGTGGCGTACTTGGCTTTTTATTGCATCATTTTTTCCACTACTGCGAGGAAGAAACGCAATTAATGCTGGTTACCCTGCTGATCCCAACCGCGGGATATGTCATGGCGGATGTGCTTGGTGTTTCAGGTCCTTTAGCTATGGTGAGTGCGGGGATCATCATAGGAAATTTCAGTGTGCCTAAGTTTTTTGCTCGCAACGAGCGAGTGAAACTATTTACTTTTTGGTCGCTGATTGAATCCTTCTTTAATGCCTTACTCTTCCTATTGCTTGGTTTATTGCTTTTGTTAGTCACTTTCAAAGCACCATTATGGTGGTTTATGTTTGTGGCTATACCAATAGTCTTGTTGGCGCGTGCAATGAGTGTGTTATTACCTTATTTAGGCTTTCGATTGTTTAAGTCATACAACCCCTATGCAGAGACGATTTTGATTTGGGGTGGCTTAAGGGGAGGATTAGCCCTCGCTATGGCGATGAGTTTGCCAGAGGGTATCGTCATAGATGCTATTGGTGGTGTGGAGCTGCGGGAGTTGTTGTTAGTGATGACCTATGCCGTCGTCGTATTTTCGATTCTAGTGCAGGGCTCTACTATGACAGGGCTTATCCGTAGGAGTAATGCCGTTACTGAACCATCGAGTGCTGTTGGCTCTTCTTAAAATGCATAAAAGCTCGCTGCGCTGCAATACTAAACAATATTAAGCCTGCTAGTCATCACACTGGCTAGCAGGCTTGTCTGAGTCAATTAGGGATAAAAGATGTCTTATTTATCCCTTAACACACTTCGAACTAACCACATTTCACTTTAAATTAAATCAATCAAGATCAAAGCGTTAGTTCGCCCGATATAATTCCCGTACCACAGCGCTTATTAAGTTAAGCGACTCATGGTCATCACTGCTAGCTAGTGGACAATTGAGTATCAATCCATCCACTTTAAGCTGTTTAATACCTTGTGTTTGAATCAATAGGGCATCATCTGATACGGCATAACTTGGGTTGATCAAAATCGGCAAATGGCTCGTGGCTTTAATCTGGATCAGACTCGCTAAATCGAGTGAAGGTAGATTGGCGTTATTTAAGGTTCTAATGCCTGAGTCACACAGGATAAGTTGCTGATTGCCTTGGCTTAAAATGACTTCTGTTGCCGTGAGTAATTCTTCAAAACTTGCCATATCGTTACGCTCAAGTATTAATGGTATCGGTAGGGTTCCAGCTTGAGTCAGTAAAGTTTGGTTAAACATCTGCTTGCCTGCGAGGAATAACATATCGGCGTGCTGGACTGCTAATGGCATATCGGCTTCTTGCGCTATGGCAATAATGCACACTAGGCCATATTGATGCAGGATTTGGCGTAGTTTAGCGAGAGTAACTTCTGCCATAGTCAGTTGATTAACCGCGCAGAGCAAAACGGCTTGGAATCCCGCTTCTTTAAGCTGCTTCATTTGCTGCTCGAAAGCCGATAATGCTAAATGTGAAATGTCATTATTCAGTGTGATTTGGGCTATGGCACAGACATGCCCTGCACCGATTGTCATTGCGCCACAGTTGATTTCACTGGCTTGCTCTTTATAGGCTTTGCTATATCGAACTGGACTGGCATTAGCACCATTTTCGCTGATGACTTGATCCTTAGAGGTGCTGGGCTCAATCAGTAGCTGGCTGTTGCTCAGCTGTGTGGGCTTGACTGTTTCACAAGGATAACAGCCTAATACTTTGATAAAACGGGTGATCCGCTCTAGTTGTTTTAAACCTGCCTGCATAGATTCACTGGAGATATTCGCGTCGATATCCAAATAGAACATTTCTTCCCAAGGTGTTCCTGGAATCGGGCGTGACTCTAATTTACTCATGTTTAACTGATGCGCTTTTAGAACCAGTAAGGCTTCCACTAAAGCACCAGCTTTTTGGCCTGTGGCCATGATCAATGTAGTCTTAGCGGGTAACTGCTCTGGTACGGCAACGGCTTTGCGTGCAACAACGATAAAGCGGCTTTGGTTGATCTTCTGATTCGCTAAACCTGCTTCTATGGACTCAAGTTGATAGAGTGCACCACCTTCGGCGCTGCCAATCGCTGCTGCATTGTTATCTGGACTTTGGTTTACCTTTTCCATTGCTTCTGCGCTGCTTGAGCAGTATTCCAGTCTCAAGTCTTTGTGTTGAGTTAAATATCTGCTGCATTGGCTAATAGGCTGAGGGTGGGCATAGACAGTTTTGATCTCAGCTAATTTACTGCCAGCTTTTCCTAGTAGGCAATGGCTGACTTCAATCGTCGTTTCGCCAACAATCGACAGACTGGTGTGCTGTAGCACGTCGTAGACTTCGTTGATTGAACCTGAAGATGTGTTCTCAATCGGCAGGAAACCATAATCAGCATGTCCAGACTCAACGGCTTGCACTATTTCATCGAAAGTTTGGCAACCTAAGTCCAGCATTTCAACTTGGCGACGTTGGCAATAGCGTGTAGCTGCGAGATAAGAGTATGAACCTCTAGCACCGAGGTAAGCGATACAATACTGTTGTTTTTGTGTCTCTGGATTGGCGCGGCCGTGAAGGTAAGCTTGTTGATTCAATACTGAATCTTCAATGATGCTCTGGTAAAGGGAGATAACATAGTGGGCATCTAATCCTTTCTCTCTGCCTTCTTTCACGAGGCGAGCGAGCAGTTCTTTTTCCCTTTGAGTATCTCTGATGGGTCTGACATCCACTTCTTTGCTACGGGCTACTTCTAAACTTAAGCGACGGCGCTCAGCGAGTAATGCCAGCAGTTCATTATCCAGATGGGTGATCTGCTCTCGGGTTTGATTTAAAGGCTGTGGTGTATGCATTCTGACCTCAATTGCCGCCATGTATTTTATCAATCGTTTAAGACAAAAAAGCCTCCCAGTTGGGAGGCTTTGGATTTTTACTTTCGTTTTTACACAGTAAATCCGCCTCCTAGAGTGGGGGTGTAAAAAAGAAAGTAAAAAAAACTGCAGTTATCATTTTCATGGTCTTAAAACTAAAGGGCTAGGGCTTAGCTGTCAATCAAAACTTTCTTAAAGGTAATCTAAAAAGAAAGCGCACCCGAGGGTGCGCTGGTTTGGTTCAAGTATGTATATATGGTCAAGCGAGTTTATCCTCCTTATGGTCAGTGTGGGACAAGGTAACACATTCGTTTATCTTACATTTACGTGTAACAGTAAAACGTTGACAACTCACTAGATAACGACTTGCATTTACAATGAACATTAACAAGTACTTTATGCGGCATAGCGTATAACCTTGAAACTATGCAGTTTGCAGTACCAGCGAACTTACGTTGACATGTCTTGCACTTATATTTTAACAATTAACACTTGCATGGAGCTATAACATTAAAAACTAACACTAACAAAACGAACATTTAAAAATAAACGATTTACGGCTCATTGGTTGTACTAGGTACATTTTGCTGTAAGAACAGCTTAGCCTTGTCACGCGTTTAGGTCTTGCTACTTACATTATTACCATTATTACTTTTTACTTTAAAACCTAACATTTTAATACATGGAGC
This sequence comes from Shewanella sp. SW32, assembly GCF_025653365.1. NCBI lineage: Bacteria > Pseudomonadati > Pseudomonadota > Gammaproteobacteria > Alteromonadales > Shewanellaceae > Shewanella > Shewanella sp. SW32. The sequence goes on from NZ_JAKKSJ010000015.1 coordinate 81,904, forward strand.
GTATAAAAAGCTCTCATTTACTGTTATTACAATTTTCGTCAAGTCTAGATTTCCTCCTTTTTAGTTGATAAGTAAACATTATTTAAGGTGTCTATAAATATCAAAACTCAACTAATGGTAAACGTTAACACATTACATAAATAAACATTTATACGATTTACAGTTTTTACTATACAAATAACACTAAGTAAACTAATGACTTTTAATCAAATCAACGTATTGCACTTACATTAAACACTTACATTAAATCACACGCTAAAAACGCTAACTAACATATCAGTGTAAATATGACTCTCTTCATATAACTAATCTACATCTAACTAAACGTGACAGTTGTTACCTCATTTATCTCAGTGTTTAGCACGTATTGGTGCTGACCCGTTTTACAATAAACGCTTTTATTCATATAGCTTTTGTAAATGTGATTTTTGTTTATGTTTACCTGAGCCTCCATTGTGAATATAAACAATTTGATAGTTAAAGGTTTTGCTAATGTACTCGTTGTACTGTACTCGGCTCCTTATGTTAACTCTGGTATTCAGCAATGCCGCCTGTTTCTGGTGTTCATCCTGATATTGGGTCAAAATTGAGTACTGCTTTTGGTGAATGCCAACATACTTGATTGTTTCTAAAATCAAATTGTTCGCTTTTGTGTTGCCTCCTTTTCCAAACTTGCTATTGAAAGTGGAACCTAGTTGAAAGTAAAACTTGAAATTTTAAACGTAGAAATTATAAGTAAAATTAATCATTAACAGTAAACCTTGGTACTTAAAACCTTAGTGCTTAAAACTATAAGGCTTAGATTAGTAGTGCTCCTTAGTTATATCCAGTAACGTTACTTAGAACTTAAGATCTGTTAATCAATATTTGTAAATCAAAATTTAAAGTAAATCAACATTTGAAACGATTTAAATCCGCACCACTTCGATTCTTGCTGTCACTTTGTAAAGTGTAGTAGGTATTTAGTCAAAAGAACTGTTTTTCTCATCATTAAAATGATTGCACTAAGCTTTTGTAAAAACTGTGATCTGATTAAATATTTCTACTTTATTGCTCTCAAAGTGATGCGTTTCTCGCACTCACCAGATTTAAATTATGCCGCATCTTCCTCCTCGTACTCGTCGTCAATTTCAACAACATTATTAGTCGGTGTTAGTGATGTGGAGCGTTGAGCTTCAGGTTTGTGTGTTATGCGATTGAGCTGCTTCTCTAATTTTTGGCCCATAGCGTTAATCGCAGTATATAAATTTTCATGTTTTGCTTGAGCGAAGAGTTCTCCATTTGGGATGCCAACCGATGCTTCAATTTTGAAACCAGGTTTCTCCTCCGTAATGATTACATGGGGATTTATCATTTGCACATCATGCCTTGAAAGTTTTTCAAAACGGCTTTCAATGCGTTCGCGAATAGGAGATGTGACTTCAAGTTGCTTGCTAGTAATCTTTAGCATATTTCGAACCTTCTGTTGTTTCCTTGGATTTCAGATTACCAAGGTTCGCACTATAAAACGAGATGTAGATCACGTTTTTGTGCCCATTAGATACTGTTCGTTGGATATTTGATCACTTAGACAAATATCAATAATTCTTGGCCCAAAAGCCTTGTATTGCCAGCTAAATGGGGTCATATTCGATGGGATAACTCCGCAGTCTTTGCCCTTATTTACTTATATTTACTTTAAGTTTCATCCCGAATCCCGATAAAATACCTCTACTTATTCCATTCGGTCACTTTGAGTTTGCCCATTTTATGAATACTGAACATGTTAAAATTAAGGTCTGGGATTTACCCACGCGAATTTTCCATTGGGGCATGGTGTGTCTGTTGGCACTTTTATGGTGGAGTGCCGATGCGGGCGAAATGCAGTGGCATCAAATTTTTGCTTATAGTTTGCTGATCCTTATTGGATTTAGGATCCTCTGGGGGCTCATTGGTAGCGATACGGCAAGGTTTAGCCACTTTGTTCATCACCCCAAAGTTGTACTCGATTACTTGAGATCGATTCGAACTAAAGGGATGTCTGTGGTACTTGGACACAATCCTATCGGTGGCTATATGGTCATCGCGTTGATTGGGATCATTAGCCTTCAATTAGTAACAGGCCTTTTTGCGACCGATGATATTTTTACCGAAGGTCCGCTATATAGCTATGTCAGTTCAGATACCAGTGGTTTTTTGACTTGGTTACACAAAACGAACTTTAACCTTATTCTCTTGCTGAGTGTCATTCATGTACTGGCTGTGATTATTCATGCCATGAAAGGGGATAAGTTAGTTGGTGCTATGATCAGTGGTTACAAGAAAGTCTCGAAGGTTGCTTTTTCATCAAGTGCGAAGAGCGAGCTTCGATTCAAGTCTGAGTGGCTTGCTTTAGTGCTGTTCACAGTATGCGCGGCAGTGGTATTTGGCTATTTAATGTGGCCAATAGTGCAAGTTCTGTAGATTTATACTCAGTTTGGGAACATCAAAAAGCCTGCTATTTAGCAGGCTTTTTGATGGGAAAAACAACGTCAAATTAATCTTTCTTATAAATGTCGTGACAACTTTTACAGCTTTTTCCTGTGTCCATAAAGGCTTGTTTGATTTCAGCTTGATTACCTTTTTGAGCTACAGTAGCCAGAATGGCAGCATTCTCTTGGAAGGTTTTCATTTTTGCATCAAAATCAGCTCTGTCTTGCCAAACTTTGGCTAGGGCTTCGGTATCACCTTTGTCTGAGCCATCAATAAAACCTTCGAAAGGAAGTTTGGATAATGCAGCAACATTCGTTGCGCGCATTGCGAAGGTTTCTGCTTCGAAAGGTTTTTTACCTTTCATCATGGCAGCCATATCGCCGAAGTTATAAGCAATAAGACCAAATGCAGATTGGCGGTATTCAATTGCATCTTTAGAGTCTTCGAAATTGTGTGCTTGTGCAGTTGAAGCCAATAAGGTACTGGCAACGAGAGTAAGTAGTAATTTTTTCATCGTATTCTCACAAATTAGCGTCGAAGTGTGACATTGCACGTCTATTGTACACAAATTAACTTGATGTACTAGAAGCAATTTTGTCAGTTTTTGTCTGGATCAGACTGCTAAACGTAACAATTTATTTGTAAGTAGGCGAAATCTGTTAGACTGCTAATGTAATGCTTGAACAGTACTTATGAGGGTGATTATGCGAGCTAACTGGGATCTAGTATTAGAAAAAATTTTGAGCCACAGCAATTATGAAGATCTTTCTGTGTTGTTTCATTTACTGTTAACCGAAGAAGAACGTAGTGCCGTTGCCGGACGTTTGAAGGTCTTTCAATTGCTGCTAGACGGGGAAATGAGTCAAAGGCATATCGCTGCGGAATATGAAGTCAGTATTGCAACGATTACACGTTGTTCTAATTATTTGAAGAATATGTCTTCTGAGCATAGGGCGAAAGTTCAAAAACTAATTGGTTAGTGTTCACTTGGATACAACTCTTATGAATATCATCTGCTCCTATTGTGGTGAATAGAACTAAGTCTTAAGGCGTGATGGGAAGCTTATGACGACGATAGAGGGAACGACGAACCAGAATGTATAAGCCGTAGCTGAGTAAACAGATAGCCAGAATTGGGTAAAGATCCTTGGGAAGGAATTTAAAGATAGCCAGCGCCGCTAAGAGATAGATAAAAGGTATAAAGTTATAAATTATCTCGGGAAGATAACCCGATTTACGTCGTTTGGCCGAGTCTGTTCGACGGTTTTGAGAACGCATAACGTAGATCCTCGCACCTAATACAAATACCACAGTTGCCGCTATCAAGGCATAGTTGATGTCGAGTGCAATAAAACTCGAACTACCGAGCGCCATGTAGCCAAAAGGCAAAATTTCGTAAAGGGGTTTGGTTAACATAAGCACTCCGTCGCTTAACTTAGGTTGATATCAATATCTAATTGAAAATATTCATATAAAATTTGAATACTTCAATTTACCAGTCAGTTATTTATCTATTACGAATATTATAAACGCTTGTGTATAAAAAATGCACGACCTTAAATTAAGGGCGTGCATTTTAAAAGGTTAAACCATGGCAGTTTAATCACTTACGGATAAACAACTTCTCGTTTAACTTCTGGTATCAGGCTTTGTTTAGCCGCGGCAACCACAGCCGCCATTGCCGTCACAGCCTGTTTTAGGTGTGTCGCAGGCTTCGTGTTCTTCATGGTGGTGTCCATGATCGTGGTCTGAACCACCACCACAACAGCCGCCCGCTTCTTGTTTACCTGAACCGCCACAGCATCCACCGCCGTGGTCGTGATCATGTCCATGGCTTCCACAACCACCTTGGGCATGAATGTGGCCATGAGCGATTTCTTCGGCTGAGGCTTCACGAATGTCAACGATTTCGACGCTGAAATTGAGCGATTGGCCCGCTAAAGGATGGTTGCCATCGACGATAACCACATCGTCTTTCACTTCCATGACTTGAACTGGGCGCTGACCCATTTCAGTTTCAGCGATGAAGCGCATACCTGGGACGATATCTTCGATATCACCAAAGGCTTCTAATGGCACGGCTTGACGTAGGCCATCGTGATAAGGCCCATAGGCTTCTTCGGCGCTAATAGTGACATCGAGTTTTTCGCCTTTGCTTTTACCATCTAATGCGGCTTCTAAACCTGGGATCAGGTTTTCAGTGCCGTGTAGATATAGCATAGGTTCAGAGTCGAAAGAGTCTTCTAATAGTCTGCCTTCTTGATCTGATAAACGGTAATGAATGGTTACCGCGCTGTGTTGAGTGATCTTCATATCGCCTCCAATTCGTAATGTGCGCGCATAATAACGTGCTTTTTTAGTGCTGGCGATAATTTGAAGTGGCTTATGTTAGATATCGCACAGGTTTTTTTTAGGCAAATTTGTCGGTGCTTTACGGTAGAAAGGATGAGTAATGTGATTTTTGCTCGTTAGCCTGTCAATTTAGCCTGAGTGATGAGTTAGAACAAATAACGCATTACTTGAAAATGTATTATAAATAATTATATTAAAAACAAGTGATTATCTAATGGTTTTCGTGCCGCATTACGTTGACGTTAACAGTTATCTATTGCGTAAATCGCATTTTTACCCCTAGAAAACTTCATATTAACGAATCTTGATGCAGTATTTTATCGAGCGTTAATATTTGCCTATAAATAATCCATTTTAGGGGTTGACAAGCGCGGGTAAAAAAAGCAATTCTGTTTATCAAGAAATTAACATGGATTAGCCCAAACACATGCATAGCCTAGGTTTCGTAGTAACTACCATTATTACAACCACCACTACAACAACAGTGGGGGCGGGCTGATACACCCTAAAGAATTTTAACGATGAGCCCGCTTCCCACAAAGAAGCGGGCTTTTTTGTTTCTAGCTCTTATTTCTAAGTCGGGCGCGGTACAGGAGAACAAGATGAAAGTAATGAAATTTGGTGGTACCTCGCTTGCAAATTGGCAGCGATTCTCGATGGCGGCGGATATCGTTGCTAAGTCATCTAAGCTTGAACCCATAGCCACTGTGCTATCGGCCCCGGCGACTGTGACAAATGCGTTACTAGAAATGGTTGATGTAGCAGTCAAAGGTGAAGATTATTCGCCTGTGCTGCAGCATGTTGAGCGGGTATTTACCTCGCTATACCAAGATGCTGTTACTTCAATGTTGTCGAGTGAGCAGAGTGAACAGCTCTTTTCTGGACTTAATGCACAGCTGGTGATTTGGCAGGATAGATTACGTGGCATTAGCTTACTGCAAGAGTGTCCTGATGGCATACGTGCTGAAATCGTGGTGGCAGGTGAGCGTTTATCGGCAGCCTTGATGGAACAAGTGATGCTATCTAAGGGGATCACATCTGCTCAACTCGATCCGCGCGCCTTGTTTCTAGGTCGTGGTCGGCCGTTAGAATCCGTGGTCGATATCGCTGTGAGTAAGCCAAGGTTTCGTGCGTTGGCATTAGGTGAAAAGCGCGTATGGGTAATGCCGGGATTCACCGCCGCCGATGAACAGGGCAAAGTGGTGACGTTAGGCCGTAATGGTTCTGACTATTCTGCTGCTGTGCTTGCTGCCTGTTTAGATGCGTCAAGTTGTGAAATCTGGACCGATGTTGACGGTGTTTATAATACCGATCCCCGTGTGGTTGCCGATGCTAAGCTGTTATCACAACTCAGCTATCAAGAGGCGATGGAACTCTCCTATTTTGGCGCTAAGGTGCTGCATCCTAAGACGATTGCGCCTATCGCCCAGTTCCATATTCCCTGTTATATCAAAAACAGTTTTAACCCCGATGCGCCCGGCACTCTGGTATCAAACCAAGCCGATGAAACGGGCTTACAGGTTAAAGCTATCTCCAATTTAGATAACCAGACCATGTTTGATATATCAGGCCCTGGCATGAAAGGCATGGTTGGCATGGCGAGCCGTACCCTTGCGGCGATTTCCCGCAGCGGCGTGTCTGTGTCTTTAATCACCCAAAGTTCCTCTGAATACAGTATTAGTTTCTGTGTGGCGACGTCTGACTCGGCCAAAGTGAAATGGGCCTTAGAGCAAGAGTTTGAATTAGAAATAAAAAGTGACTTGCTTGAACCTATCGCTATGCGTCATGAGCTCGCCATCGTTTCTTTGATTGGTGATGGCATGCGCACTCACAAAGGGGTGGCAGCGCGTTTCTTCCAAGCGCTAGCGCAGGCAAGCGTGAACATTATCGCCATCGCCCAAGGTTCGTCCGAGCGCTCGATTTCGACTGTGATCGAGCAGCGTAAGACTAAGCATGCGGTGGCGGCTTGTCATCAAGGCTTTTTCGATGTGCAGCAGTATTTAGATGTGTTTTTAGTGGGTTGCGGCAATGTGGGGGCAGGCCTACTTGAGCAGATAAAACAACAGTCCGCCATGCTCAAAGAGCAACACATCAGTATCCGTGTTTGCGGCATAGTAAATTCGAACAAGATGTTACTCGACAGCGCAGGCATCGATTTAAACAATTGGTCAAGTTTGCTTTCCGATAGTCAGCAAGCCTGTGATATTCCAGCGTTACTTGCATGGGTGAAAGAGCAACAATTACTGAATCCTGTGCTGGTGGATTGCACTTCGAGCGAGCAAGTGTCGGATTTGTATTTGGATGTGATGAACTCAGGTTTGCATGTGGTCACGCCGAACAAAAAGTCGAACACTCGCGATTATGCTTATTATCAAGCACTTCGCCAAACGGCATTAAAACAGCGTCGCCAATTTTTATACGAAACCACAGTCGGCGCGGGTTTACCTGTGATCGATAACCTGAAAAAACTGTTATTTGCGGGTGATAAACTGCATAAGTTTAACGGTATTTTATCGGGCTCTTTATCCTTTATTTTCGGCATGCTCGATGAAGGTATGACGCTTTCCGAGGCGACTGATCTGGCGCGGGAAAAATGTTTTACTGAGCCCGATCCCCGTGATGATTTGAGTGGTATGGATGTGGCGCGTAAAGTGCTCATTCTTGCCCGTGAAGTGGGACTAAAGTTAGAGCTCAGTGACGTGCAGGTTGAATCTGTATTGCCAGCCGAGTTTGATGATTCAGGTGATGTTGAAAGCTTTATGGCACGATTACCGCAAGTTGATGCTGCAATTGCCGCAAAAGTGGCGCAGGCCAAAGCTCAAGGTAAAGTGTTGCGTTATGTTGGGCAAATTGAGGATGGTGTGTGCCGTGTGCGTATCGCCGAAGTGGATGCACAGGATCCGCTTTATAGCGTTAAAGGCGGCGAAAATGCCTTGGCATTCTACAGCCGTTATTATCAGCCCATTCCCTTTGTGCTGCGCGGTTATGGCGCGGGAACGGAAGTGACCGCTGCTGGTGCCTTTGCCGATGTATTAAGAACCTTGAATTGGACTCGTGAGGTGAGTGTATGAGTTTGACCGTTTACGCTCCAGCCTCTATGGGTAACGTAGGAGTCGGATTTGATTTACTCGGTGCAGCATTAGCGCCGATTGATGGTAGTTTACTGGGCGATAGAGTGACTATCGCCCCGGCAGCGTCGGGTGTGAGTCTTATGCAAACCGGCGCTTGGGCCCATAAACTGCCTGAAAATCCGCAAGACAATATTGTGTACCAATGTGCCGAATTCTTCTTAACAGCCATGAGTAAGGAGTTTTTAACTGCGCAGGGTAAAGCAGATGAAGGTGTGGCACTCACACTGGAAAAGAACCTGCCCGTCGGCAGTGGTTTAGGTTCGAGTGCAAGCTCAGTCGTGGCGGCGTTATATGCCTTGAATGAACATTTTGACAGACCCTATAACGAGCAAGCACTGCTGGAACTGATGGGCGAGTTTGAAGGGAAGATCAGCGGCAGTGTGCACTATGACAACGTCGCCCCCTGTTATTTGGGCGGTATGCAACTGATGCTCAATGTGCCGGGGACAGTTTGTGAAGCAATACCGAGCTTTAAAGAATGGTATTGGGTTGTAGCCTATCCAGGGATTTCACTCTCAACGGCGATGATGCGTAAACTCATGCCTGATCAATATGATAAAAGTGTCACTATCGATTTTGGCCGTTATTTAAGTGCCTTTGTGCATGCCTCTTACCAGCAAAATGCCAAGCTTGCGATCAGCGTATTAAAGGATGTGTTAGCCGAGCCCTATCGCGCCGCCGCGATTCCGGGTTACGGCAAGGCCAGAGCCGCTTTAGCCGATTTAGGCATGTTGACTACGGGGATTTCGGGCAGCGGCCCAACGCTGTTTTCGATTACCGATGATTTAGCCACGGCAAATACCGCTAAAGCCTGGTTAGAACAGCATTATCTCACCGAGGTGGGTGGCTTTGCCCACGTGTGTCGCCTCGATGAGCAAGGCACGCGTAGAGTCGATTAATAGTTAATTTAGCTAAGACTAAGTACCCCAAATTAGCATTTAAGGTTTAGCATCAAAAGGTTGAGTTGAGCATGGAACTATATAATTTAAAACACCCTTCGCAGAAAGTGAGCTTTAAAGAAGCGGTACAACTGGGGTTAGGTAAAGACAGAGGTTTGTTCTTTCCTAGTCAAATACCCGTACTAGACGATATTGAAGGGCTGCTGGCGTTGCCATTCGTTGAGCGCAGTAAAAAAGTACTCGGCGCATGGCTTGCCTCTGAGTTAGGCCAAGATGCGGTCGATGAATTAGTTGAGCGTGCCTTTAACTTTGATTTACCTTTGGTTGCCGTCGATGAGCAGCGTGCCTGCCTCGAATTATTCCACGGTCCAACACTGGCATTTAAAGATTTCGGTGCACGTTTTATGGCGCAATGCGTCAATGCCTTTGTGGGTGACACGCGCTTAACCATTTTGACTGCGACCTCGGGCGACACTGGCGCTGCGGTTGCCGATGCCTTCTATGGACTAGAGAAAGTCAATGTCGTGGTGCTCTATCCTAAGGGGAAGATCAGTGAGCTACAGGAAAAGATGTTCACGACGTTGGGCAAAAATATCCATACAGTTGCCGTCTCTTCCGATTTCGATGCCTGCCAAGATCTCGTTAAGCGCGCCTTTGATGATCCCGAAGTCCGCGATGGGTTGAGCTTAAACTCGGCGAACTCTATCAACATCAGCCGCTTACTCGCGCAAATTTGCTATTACTTTGAAGCGGTTGCCCAGTCTAAACAACGGCATGAAGCCGATCCTGTGATTTCAGTGCCAAGTGGTAACTTTGGCAACCTCACCGCAGGTTTATTCGCTAAAGCCATGGGATTACCGGTTAAACGCTTTATTGCCGCGACCAATGCCAACGATACTGTGCCGCGCTATTTAGCAAACGGTCAATGGCAACCAAATCCGACTCAAGCGACTATGTCTAATGCTATGGATGTGAGTGAGCCCAGTAACTGGCCGCGTGTGGAAGCCATTTGTGAGAAATTAGGTTGGCCACTGAGTAGCTTAGTGGGTATTCGCTTATCGGAGGAACAAACGTCACAGGCATTAGCTGAGTTGCATGCACAGGGTTATGTGTCTGAGCCCCATGCGGCGATTGCAGCTAAGGCCTTATCTTTAACCTTAGTGCCCGATGAAGTGGGCATATTTTTGGGGACTGCCCATCCCGCTAAATTTAAGGATGTTGTGGATAGAGAATTAACGCTTAACTTACCCTTGCCGCCTGAGCTTGAAGCTGTTGCGAGTAAGCCCATCTTATCCGCGGAATTAGCGGCAGATTTTGCTGCATTAAAAGTGCATTTATTCAAAATATTAGCTTAAGGGCTTTAGCCCTACTGATGTCTGCCTAGCAGTGGAATAACATGGCGTAAAAGCAGGAAGGGAGCTTGGCTCCCTTTTTTTACAAGTGTGAGTTTTATGGTGGGGAATTGATGAGCTTGTGTTACCAGCGAACATAAAACAACCCTTAGTTAACTACATGATATTTAATTAATATTTGTAACTTTCTGTATTATCTTTGGTTTCTTATATGTGACATTGTTCACAATTTTATCGGTTGCAATTAGTTATGTTCACCCGCGTGTTTAATCTGTGGGTTAATTGATTTGTCTAAATTTTTTCTGTTAAGTACATGTTTTTGCGTTTTAATATCTGGATGTGCGACCAAGCAGCATGAACTATATCGTCGCATTAACGTGGCCTACGATTTTGAAGTCACCCACTGCGATAGTTTTGCTTTAGTCACTGGGGTGAGCCGCCATGAAAACCAGCTTGATGAAGCTAAAGAGTCCGCCACGGCTCAGGGTGAGGAATTGGGGGGGACACACATAGTTTGGTTACAAGTCGATATGGGGGATCCCACTAAAGTTGTTGCTATTATTTATAAGTGTCTGATTTAAATTTATAAAACTTTATTTTATTTCCTGCGTTCAGGCTTAGCCTTTATCGCAGTATAGTGAGTCGTTTAGATCTCACTCTTGGCTGTTGTGCTTTTTTGTTATTATTCCTCGTCCTTTTCTAGGCTAATTACTGTGATCTCGCCGGTGTTTATGGCGCGCTATCTAAGTGACAACTACGCTTACTGAGGTAGAACCCCCTCGCGGAAGTCTGACGCTGAATCGTTATACTTCATCTTAATCAAGAGAGGATCATCAACTTAAGAGGCAAGTAACTTAGCCTATGCCATGGTTTAAATACGTTCCTGTCTTATTTATGCTTTTTTTAGTCTTGCCCGCTGTAAGTGCGTCGCAGGTCAATAGCCCTTTACCTTGTAAGAACACGATTAAAGTCGGTTACAACGATTGGCCTCCCTATGCTTGGCAAGATCCTCACGGAGAAGCCCAAGGCTTAGATGTGGATCTGATGCGGGCATTTGCAGTGTATCTTGGTTGTGAAGTTCATTTTATTAATGTGCCCGCTAAGCGCTCGCATCAGATGTTGCGAGCAGGACAGTTAGATGTGTTGATGGGAGCGACTATGACGGATGAACGTCAAAACTATGCTCTTTTTTCAACCTATTACCGGGATGAAGAGCTGCGCTTATTTGTACTCGATGAGCAAAAAGATCAGATTAATATCGATAAATGGGAGGACATTTTTACCCAAAAATTGCGTCTACTTGTCCCTTCTAGCGGTTGGTATGGTGCAGATTATCAAGAATCTCAATATCGATTAGAGCAGGAGCACTTGTTAGTATTAAGTCCCGACTCAAATAAGTCTGTGCAAATGCTTATCTACGGTAGGGGAGATATGATCGTCGGAGATACCTTAGCCATGCCCTATATTGCCAGCCAGCATCAACGCATCAAGCTAGTACCACTTAAGTTAGTGTTAGATCAAAACCATATTCATTTAATGTTCAGTAAAGCGAGTATCAAGACAAGCCAGTTAGAGCAGTTTAATCATGCGATTAAGGCATTGATGGATAACGGTGAAATTGCACGAGTGATCAATAAATGGCAACAAATGACACTGGCGAAACAGTCTAATATGAGCCGCCTAAACAGTCCGCTAAAGACGCTGTATGTCAGCCCTTAACATTAGCCCTTCACGTTAGCCACTCATGTCCGACTCTGGTATATTTTTATCCTAGTGCAATATGGTAACGCTATGATCTTTGATGTTTTCCTCTAAAGAATCTTGTCTTTTATTCAGTTGTTCCTCCGCGATTTAAGATGTGACACATTTGCTAAAACTTCTCTGACTCGAAGTTACTGAACTCTCTATCAAATTCTGCTAGCTTGTTGGGCTCAATTGTCATGCTTTGGACTTGATTGTGGTTTTTTACAAAAGCCCATGGCAAGAATTTCTTCGCTAAATCTGCTAGCAAAATCTCGTAGTAAAGAGTCTATTGCTAAAAAATAACAATAGGATAGAGGTCATACATGAAACTTCGCCATTCTGTCGCCTGCTGTATGCTTGCCCTAGGCACATTAACAGCGTTCCAAACCATCGCTGCCGATGCGGTGAGCAATCAAGGGTATTACCGTGCGCCCGCGTTGCACGATCAAACCTTAGTCTTTACTGCAGAAGGGGATTTATGGACTCAGACCTTAGGTCAAAAAGCGGCTACTCGCTTAACGAGTTTACCAGCGGAAGAGCTAGGGGCGACTATTTCGGCCGACGGTAAGTGGGTTGCTTATGTTGCCAACTATGAAGGCGCGAGCGAAGTGTATGTGCTCCCCATTACGGGCGGTGTGGCTAAACGGGTGACTTTTGAGAATAGCCGTGTACGAGTTCAGGGCTGGACTGCCAAAGGCGAGATTTTATATTCCACCGACACGGGCTTTGGTCCTGCTAATAATTGGATGCTGCGCAGCGTCGATCCTCAAACCCTCACCACCACAGATTTACCCTTAGCCGATGCAGTTGAAGGTGTGATTGATGATCGCAACGAATACGTGTACTTCACCCGCTTTGGTCTGCAAGTGACTGGCGATAATGCCAAAGTGTACCGTGGCGGCGCAAAAGGTGAATTATGGCGCTTTAAACTCGGCAGCAAAACCGAAGCACAGTTGCTCAGCGGCCAACACGACGGCTCAGTGCGCCAACCTATGCTATGGCAGGACAGACTCTATTTTATCAGCGACAGCGATGGCAACGACAACCTCTGGTCGATGGCGCTCGATGGTTCAGATGCAAAACAGTTGACTCAATTTAAAGATTGGCAAGTCCGCGGTGCGCGGATGGACCAAGGCAAAGTGGTATTCCAGTTAGGTGCGGATATCCATGTGTTTGATATTGCGGCCGCTAAAGACTCGTTACTCAATATTGAACTCATTTCCGATTTTGCCGAGCGCCGTGAGCATTGGGTAAAAGATCCTATGGATTACGCTTCTTCGACTAATTTGGCCCCCGCTGGCGATAAAGTGGTGATTACCGCCCGCAGCCACGTGGCGATCGCGGGTATTGATGGCTCGCGTTTAGTTCAAGTTGCACTGCCGGGGACTTATCGCGTAAGGGAAGCTGTGTTGAGCCAAGATGGCAAGTCGGTTTATGCGATTAGCGACATGACAGGTCAGCAGGAAATTTGGCAATTCCCTGCTGATGGCAGCAGTGGCGCTAAACAGTTAACCAAAGACGGTCATACTTTAAGAATGAGTCTTAATTTGTCCAGTGACGGTCGATTTATCGCCCATGACGATAACGATGGTAACGTTTGGCTGCTCGACTTAAAGAAAAATACCAATCAAAAAATCATCACTAACGGCGAGGGACTTGGGCCTTACGCCGATATCCGCTGGTCCGGTGATAGCTGTTTTATTGCATTAACTAAGTCGGAAATCGGTAAACAAAGACCGCAAATCGTCCTGTATTCAGTGGATGAAAATAAAGCAGAGACGCTCACAAGCGACAAATACGAGTCCTATTCGCCAACCTTTAGCAGTGACGGCCAGTGGCTATATTTCCTGTCAAACCGCCAATTCAGCGCAACACCAAGTTCACCTTGGGGCGATAGAAACATGGGTCCTGTGTTTGATAAACGCAGCCAAATTTTTGCCATCGCACTGGTCAAAAATGCCAAATTTCCCTTTAGTAAACCCAATGAACTCGAATCGAATCAAGTTGAAAAAACCGATGCTAAGGATAAACCGAGTCCAGTGAAAATCGATTGGGCGGGGATCTCTCAGCGTTTATGGCAAGTGCCTGTCGATTCAGGCAATTACAGTAAGCTGCGCGTCGTCGATGATAGACTTTATTTGTTAGATCAAGCTATTGGCGACGATGTCGCACCTAATTTAATGACCATCAAATTTGACCGATTAAGCCCCAAAGCCGAGGTTTTTGCCGAGGACATTGGCCAATATGAGGTTTCTGCCGATGGTAAGAAGCTGATGCTACGCAAGCACAGTAATGATAAATCACTCCTGATTGTGGACGGCGGTGATAAATTAGGTGATACGGATAATGCCAAAGTGCAAACGGAACAATGGCAGTTAGCGATTTCTCCCCAGCTTGAATGGCAACAAATGTTTGAAGATGCGTGGTTGATGCACCGAGAATCTTTCTTCGACAAAAAAATGCGTGGCCTCGATTGGCAAGCCACTAAGGCTAAGTATCAGCCTTTGCTCGACCGTTTGACCGATCGTAACGAACTGAATGACATCTTCATGCAAATGATGGGCGAGTTAGATTCTTTGCACTCACAGGTGCGCGGTGGTGATTTACCTCAAGATCCCGATGCGGCTAAAGCGGCAAGCCTTGGCGCGCGCCTACAACAAACTGCAGATGGCGTTAAAATCGCGCACATTTACAGTAACGATCCTGAGTTACCGGCTAATGCTTCACCGTTAAATCGTATCGAAGTCGATGCTAAAGAAGGCGATATGCTGTTGGCTATTAATGGCACGCCAGTGGTGAATGTGGCCGACGTCACGCGTCTTCTGCGCAATCAACAGGATAAGCAAGTATTACTACAGCTTAAGCGTGGTAGCCAAACCCATAAAACCATCGTCATGCCCGTTAGCGCTGTGGTGGACAGTCAATTACGTTACTTAGATTGGGTGAGCCATAACGCTGCTGTGGTCGAGGATGCAAGTCAGGGCAAGATGGGTTATTTGCACTTATATGCCATGGGCGGCGGCGATATTGAAAGTTTCGCCCGTGAGTTTTATACCAATTACGATAAAGACGGTTTGATTATCGACGTTCGCCGTAACCGCGGTGGCAATATTGACAGTTGGATTATCGAGAAGTTACTACGCCGCGCTTGGGCGTTTTGGCAACCGACCCACGGCACGCCAAACACCAATATGCAACAAACCTTCCGCGGTCATTTAGTGGTGTTAACCGATGAACTGACCTATTCCGACGGCGAAACCTTCTCCGCAGGGATTAAAGCGCTCGGTATTGCGCCCTTAATTGGTAAGCAAACGGCAGGGGCGGGCGTGTGGTTATCTGGGCGAAATGCGTTGACCGATAAAGGGATGGCGCGGGTGGCCGAGTATCCACAGTATGCAATGGATGGCCGCTGGGTGCTTGAAGGCCATGGCGTAACGCCGGATATTGAAGTCGATAACTTACCTTTTGCTACCTTTAATGGCAAAGATGCGCAGCTTGAAACTGCAATAAGTTATTTAAAGGATGAGTTGGTTAAACAGCCAATCCCAGCCTTAAAAGTGCAACCTTTGCCTGTAAAAGGTATGGCACAGGATATTAAAGCTAAGTAATTGATATTTAAATTCAGTATTTAACCGAAATTTAAGGTATCTCGGCTAGCATGTCCGCGTACAAAGTTAGGGTGTTGTCTCTTGGTTCCCGAGACAACACCCATTTTTATGCCCATTCATTAATACTTCTATTCCCATTTTTACTTGTTTCCGCATAGGTTTGCATAGTGTTCACTTGCTGTTGTTGGGCAAGGTGATTAACTGTCATTGCTCTCGCGTCTTCGTTATGGCTTAGATAATAGGCCGTTGGCGCTGAAATTCCTTGGCTCGTTCCTGTCGCTAAATTGGTCATGTCGGCGATCACTTGATACTTCATCTTCGCGTGTTTCAATTCGACTAAGGTTTCTATGTTATCCCTCAGTGCTGGCATTTCTGCTGGTTTTTGCGTATTCGCCGCAAATTGTTTTGCATCGCTAGAAAGCGTTACTGTATCAGTTGATGCTGGTGCGCTGGTTTGAACTGGATTTTTAACCTGTGCAAATTCAGCAGTGGAGACATTTTTTTGTGGGCTGACAGACGGGGAATTTCGCAGTGGTTGAATGTGCATCTTTTAACTCCAACAGATGATACCAAGCTAAGATTGGCTTCTATCGTACTGTTTAAAAGCTGGACCTGAGCTGAATAATGGTGAAAAGTTAGACTATGTGGATGGTTAGGTGGCGCGGATAATTCGATGATAGCAATGATTCAGACTGCTATTGAGTTACGGTGCGGCAATAAAAAAGCCCGCTTAAGAAAACCATCAGCGGGCCATAAAGATCTGCTCAAATCCTAAAACTTGATTTGAATATCTGTTGCTAAACTATTAGCGATAAAGCAATTTGCATGTGCTTTCTCGTGAATTTTCTCAAGGGTTTCTTGGCTGACTTCGACCCCTTCAGCGAAAATGACCTTAGGATTGAGCACCATCTTTGTCACGGCCAACTTGCCCGCCTCGTTTTTACCCAGCTCTGCAGTGGCATTATCCACATAAGAGGTTACAGGTAAGCGCTTAAGATGCGCAATCGCTAGAAAGGTCAACATATGGCATGAGGATAATGCAGCCAACAGGCTTTCCTCTGGATTGACATTTTGCCCATTGCCTTTGTATTCCGGTGCCGACGAGGCTTGAATCGTCTGGCCGCTGCCAAAGGTAATACTGTGGTCTCGACAAAATTCGCCTTCTTCGGCGGGCGAGGTTTGCCAGTTAACCGTTAAGTTAAAGCCCATTATTTTCTCCTATCTGAAGGACATCAGGGCACTATAGCCTAGCGGTGCTCACTTAGCCATGATCGCCATGCCAGTGTTAGCTGGACATTAGATCCCAGCACTCAGTAATAGAGTGCCAGTGAGCACGCTGCCAGTGACGATTCCTATCGGTAAATGGCGCGGGCTGTAGCTTAACGTTAGGATGACCAGCATTGCCGCGAGGGAAATTATTCCCATAAACAAAATGCTCCCGTAGGCCCAGCCTTGATCGCTCGCGCAGGCACTTAAGCTAAATGCCAGTAGTAACCAAGCAAACAAGGTTAGCAAACGACTTTGCCATTGTGCTGGTGGACGATTGAACACATCCTTGAAGTGACCAAATTTAGCTAAGGCAAACAGGGCGAGGGAAAGATAACTCAAACCTAAGATCCCAAGTAGGGGAATAAATTCTGGCATCATGATTTGGCTTCCTCCAATGAAGATGACGAACTAAGGTCGCTGGCAAGGGATGTTTGGGATTCGCTTCTACGTGCATTTTTTGCTTTTGCTGGGCGTTTAGCGGGGGCCTTAGCAATCAAAGTCACTCTTTTACTGGCAAATAGCATAGCGCCACCAAGTAGCACTGCGAGCACGTCAAATCCGACTAAAGCCCATTGATGGGATTGGATATTGTCGATGATATTGCTTGGTGATGTGAAGGCATTGAGCACAGGCAGCGCACAGCACAAAATCCCTGTGAGTCGTAATGCGGTTTGCCACTGGCGACGTGAACGACCCAAGAAAGCCCAAACTCCCATTGCCGCTAACGCGATAAAGAAACTGTGAACTTCCCATTCAGAGCGGCTTGCAAAACTTGTCGATAAGAGACGATTGGCGTAAAAGAAGGCTACAGTGCCTAAGGGTAATCCTAAGATAAACATGAAGTTTAACCCTTCAACTAAACGTAATCCAAAGCTTGGTTTCTCGCCTTTATCGATCAATTTTTGCTGTTTTTGACGTAGACGAATGGCCCACATCAAAGTGCCTGTCGCGATCATAGCGCAGCCTAATAAACCGCAGAAAAAGAATAAAAATCTTAGCAGCGGTGCGGCAAAACGTGCCGTGTGCAGCGACATCATAGTATCGTAAGTCGCGGAGGCTCCAGAGGCTTCGTGCGGGCTGGCATATTTAAGCTCACCATTTACCCCGTTGAATATCAAAATATTGGCTTCATCGGTCACATCTTTACCTGTGTTTTGGTAAAAGGTCACTTGGCTATTTTGATCTTTAGGGTATGACACTATCACTTGCTTAATTGGCGCATCGCCCCATGCGGCTTTCACTTGAGGTAGTAATTGGCTCAGTTGCACCTGTGGCGCACTAATCCCCGCGGCTTTCTCGGTTTGTCTGGCGGGATTAAGTTCTTTTAAAAAAGCTTGGTTATCACCCGAATAGGCGGTATTAACCGTCCATGGGATATAGATAAGCATTAGGGTAATAAGCCCTGTATAAGTGATCATCAAATGGTAGGGCAGGGCGATGACAGAGCTCACATTGTGCGCGTCTAGCCAAGAGCGAGCGCCTTTATCCCGTCTAAAACTGAACAAATCTTTGAAGATCCGTTTGTGGATCACTATGCCACTGATAAGGGCGATCAGCATAAACATAGTGCAAACGCCGACGATATAACGCGCTGTAATAGCGGACATATAGTGCAAGTCAAAGTGCAGACGATAGAAGAAATCACCGCCGCGACTCTCACGCACTTCAGAGATCATGCCGCTGCCATCTGCTAAGGCTACATGTTCTTCAGTCTTGCCACGACGCTGACCTTTTTCTGGTGGCAGTTGCCAGCTAACGCTTTGAAAGGGGGTCCGTTCAGTTGGAAAACCTATCATCCAGCGCTGCGCTGTTGCCGGCGAATGCGCTTCTATGTAACTTTGCCCTTTATCTAATTGGTTTTCGAGGGTATCGGCTCGGTAGTCTTGATAAACCCCTTTGTGTAATTCGGGTTCATTCCAAAGGCTGATCTCATGGCGAAAATAGCTCAAGCTACCCGCAAAAAAGATCAACAATAATACCCAACATACCAGCAAGCCTGCCCAGGTATGTAGCCAAGATAAAGTTCTAAAAAATGTTTCTTTCATCTTATTGCCCACATACCTTGATCAATCCAAAACATAACAAACTCACTAAGCCTAAATCTCGCCACGCATGCCAAGTTTTACGCACACAAAAGGCATAAATAATAGCGATGGCATAAAACAGGAAAGCTAACATATTGGCCGTTATCGTGCTTTCAAAGCGCGGCATAGGTAGCACTAATGTCAGCAGGCAAGCCAAGGTTGCTGCCGCAACATAACCCGCCAGTAGAGCGGCACTCGCACGGGCAAAGACTTTGAAGGCAAACTGCGATTGCTCTTGCTTAAACCATTGCACAATTCCCCGCGAAATCAGCGAGAACGAGCGCATTTGGGTTGTAGAAGATTGCGTTGAGGTTTCAAACGCGGGTGTATTAGACATAAGTGCCACTTCTCATTTCGAGCCAATATGGGTCTGTTTTGGCTATCCGCTACTGTTGATTCTGCAAAGTGTGCTTGAGCTTTTTGGCTTAACGACGAATGCATTTCTATAGCAGTAGATAGCTAACCGCGAGAAGTATAACTTAGTTAATTCAAATGATAAACGATATCATTTAGATTCGAATGTGAATTTGTGATCTTAAGCTAATCTGCTTTAGCGAGTGTAGGGTGACGAGTTTAACGTATGTAGCGTAACGAGCGCCCTGTCACAATTGTTTGTTTTTATTTGTTGATATGTGTTTAGTGGTTACTGCTTGTTTAGCATTAGGTTAATTTTTATGCTGCCAATGTGAGCTTTATCAATTTTGATAGACGACGGTTTTGGCAGAATGCGTTATCTTTTTTACCGAGACCTAGCCTGATAACCCTATGCATAAAAATTCTACAAATGGTGAAACACACCTGTCAGATAATGCGATTTTACTATCAACGACGGATCTGAAGGGAAATATTAAATATGTGAATCAGACCTTTTCGCAGATCAGTGGGTTTAGTGTTGCTGAGTTGCAAGGGAATCCACATAACATAGTGCGCCATCAAGATATGCCTGCGGCTGCATTTAAGATCCTCTGGGAGCGAATTAAGCAGGGCAAGCCTTGGATGGGGATAGTTAAAAATCGCACCAAAACGGGCGGCTATTATTGGGTGAATGCCTACGTCGCGCCTGTGTATGAAGATGGTAAAGTTCATGAGTATCAATCTGTTCGTCGCCAAGCTACCCCTGAGCAGATTAAAGCCGCTGAGAGTATTTACAGTGATATTAATCAAGGCAAGCAACCTAAAGTATTGCGTAAAGATAGGTTAGGTTTCAGTGGCAAAATACTGCTGGCCATGTTGGTTTCGATTACGGCTACGGCGATGATTGCCAGTTATTCCCCCATAGTTGCCGCGATGGTAGGGATGAGTCTCGCGTGCCTAGCATGGTATTACCTGATGCAGCCGCTGCAAAAGCTTGTGTCTATGGCAACCAACATTATTGACGATCCCGTCGCTACGGGCGTGTACACCGGCCGCCAAGATGAGATCGGTAAATTAGACCTCGCCCTACGTTTTTTGATCACTGAAATTGGTGGCGTTGTTGGCCGTATGGCTGATTCTGCCAGTGAGATCCAAGCACAAAGTGTCAGCCTTAAACAAACCATTACAAACACTTGGGAGCATGCCGATAGTCAGAGTGAACAAACCACGCAAGCTGCGACTGCGATGGAGCAGATGAGTGCCAGTTTTGCTGAAGTAACGGGAAACATTCATCGCACTGCCTCGGAAATGGTGTCGAGCCATGAGGCGGCTCAACGCGGGCATTCTCGTTTAGAAACGGTTATTGATGCGATACATCAGTTAAGTGTACAAGTGAGCCACTTTTCCGATGTTGTACAAGCTATTGAACAAGATAGCAGTGCGATTCACCAAGTGCTCGAAGTCATACGTGCCATTGCCGACCAAACTAACTTATTAGCCTTAAATGCGGCAATTGAAGCGGCACGGGCAGGGGAGAGTGGTCGTGGTTTTGCCGTGGTGGCCGATGAGGTCAGGCAGTTATCGAGTCGTACTAGCCAATCCACCTCGCAAATTGAGTTAATTGTTAGCCGTTTTAGGGAAAGCACTCAAAGGGCGACCTCGACCATGATGGCGGGGCAGGAACAGGTAAAACGTTCGGTAAGCTTAGCGCAAGATGCGAGTGTGGCTTTTGGCGAGTTGCTTTCATCTATTTCGCGAATTAATTCTTTGAGTGATGATAATGCGGCGGCGATGACGCAGCAGACTTCGGTGGCCGCAGAAATTAGCCGAGCCATCCATGTGATCAGCGACTTGGCTCAGCAGAGTTTAGAGCAGACGCTCGATGCGGCAGCGCGGGGTGATCAAGTGTCGCGTTTATCGACCAAGACGCATCATTTGTCCCAACAGTTTTGGCAGCAGAGTGTGCAACGTAAATATTAAGCGTATTTACCTTATGTCGTATTGCATTTTGTGATTGATTTATTATTAATGCCTGTTTATAAATCAATCACTTAATCATGTTTTTCTCGCTGTTTTATTTTTGACTTCTTGATGGAGGTCACATTTAGGAGATGCTAATACCTGAGTTGACCGAAATATTTGCCAATAACCCTTGTGTTTTATCCTGCATGCCCCAAGCTCTATTAGTGAAGCAAAAATAAAAGTAATGACACTAAAAGGGACAACCTATGAAAATAAATATTTCTGGTCACCACGTCGATGTTACTGATTCTATTAGAGAAGATGTTAACGAAAAATTTGCAAAAATCGCCACCCATTTCCCCTCTCTGATCGCACTGGACATTATTATTGCGAAAGAGCATGGCGAGTATCAGGTTGAGCTTCGTACGAATTATGAAGGAAGCCGTATTTCTGCTTCAGGTACCGATGAGGTTATGTACCCAGCAATCAAAGCCGCATCGAAAAAATTAGATGCAGCACTTAAGCACCGTAAAGGTCAGTTAAAAGCGGATTTGCATGAAACCCCGAGCTGTACAACGCCAGCTATTGCCCATGAAATTATCCAAGAGATGGATCTTCGTTAGGTTTTAGCCATAACTCATCGCTTTAGATGAGCACAAAAAGGGCCTTAAATGGCCCTTTTTGTTGGCAATCGGGTTTGGTTTAATGCTAATGGGTTAAATCAATGCCAGTTGTAATCCCTTGAGCACAGCTTGGGTACGGTCTCGGCAATCGAGTTTAGTGAGTATGTTAGAGACATGATTCTTCACTGTGCCCTCGGCTAAAAATACCGCATTGGCGATTTCCTTGTTGGAGAAGCCGCCCGCCATAAAACTGAGAATTTCCCGCTCCCGTTCCGACAATAATTCATTTCTAGTTACCCCAACGCTAGGTGCAGGTTTAGGCTCACTCATCTGTTTGAGTACCGAAGGCTCTATCAAGTAGCCGCCTTTGGCGACGGTTTCGATGGCGTGCAGTAACTTGTCGAGTGACACGTCCTTGAGCAAAAACCCATTGGCGCCCGCCTGCAAACTATTGAGGAATAACTCACTGTCGTCGAAGGTGGTTAACATGATGACAGGTAAGCGATTGGCACTTTGCCGTATCTGTTTGAGCATGGCGATACCATCAAGATTTGGCATGCGGATATCACTGAGCAGCACATCGACGGGATTGCTGGCAAGCTTTTTGAGTGCATCTTGACCGTCTTCGGCTTGCCATAACACGCGAATGTTGTCGGAAATAGCGAGCAGGCTGGCGATACCTTGGCGAACCAATTGCTGATCTTCCACTAAACCGACACTGATAATGTTGTTTTGCGTATCCATAGTGATCCCAAAGCGTTTTTAATAAAAAGTTAAGCGAGTGCAGGGAGTGTGAGGGTGAGTTGGCAGCCGGATGCCGAGTCATTTGCCCTTAACTCCAAGGTGCCATTAAAGGGTTGTAGCCTTTCCTGCATGCCGCCGAGCCCAGTACCGAACTGCCCTGTACCGAACTGTCCTGTACCGTTTAGCCCTGTGCCGCTTTTAACTGATGTGTTTCGCGCGGCTCCCCGTGTTAGCCCCACGCCGTTGTCGCTTAGTTGCAATACCAGTGCGCTTTGGGAGTCTTGCATGCTCAATTGCAGTTGATTCGCCTTGCCGTGACGAACGGCGTTGCTGATGCCTTCCTGCAGCACTAACAGTAGCGCCTGAGTCAGTTCGGCTGATTGCAGTGGCTTCATCCCTTTGCAGTTAAGAGTCACGCTGGGTAAGCGGGTCATCAGTGCCTCTAAAGGTGGGACTAAATCCAATCCCACTTGCACTCTTTGAGCCCTGACGACGGCGCGAATACTTTCAAGTAGCTCTTTAGCTAAGGATTTACTTTGGTTAACTTGAGGTTTGAGCTCCTCGGGCGCTTTATGGCTCAGTACTTCTAATTGCAGAGAGAGTGCTGTGAGCTGGTGGCCAAGAATGTCGTGTAAATCGCGGGAGATCCTTAATCTTTCTTGCTGTTCGCTGGCTTGGCTCAGCAGGGCGCGAGTGGCAATAAGCTGTTGGTTTAGCTGTTCTTGTATCAAACGTGATTTACGTTCAGAAAGCCTTGCTTGGCTACTGCTGTAGGCAAAGAATTGAAAACCAAGATAAATCAAAATATTGAACACATTGCTTTGTTCATGCAATTGCCATTGCTGCAGTAGGTAATAAACAACATTGACCAACACTAGCTGTGAAATGGCTTGGCGACGACTAAAAAACTCAGGCAACAGTGACGCCCAAATGACGAAGAGGATCGGCAGCAATGCATGGTTTGCCGTGAGTAATAAGCCCAGTACGATCAAGGGCATTGCTAGCGTGGTTATGCGGCGAAGTTGAATATTATTATGCGTAACTTTATCGGTAGCTATCAGTATAAATTGCACTACAAACAGCCCATACAGTACGGCATTTAGCATGCCTTGCCATGTATGCAATGCGGCTTGATTTATCCCAACCCAAGCGACTAATGCCCAAGTGAGCACTCCTGCAGCAATCAACATGTTTTCCTCTTTCGCTAATCGATTTTCTAGCACGAATGACGATTCCTTAATCCAATTCTGCCGACCATTCTAAGGTATCAACGCCAGATGTCACTATACCAAAAGTCATCTTGTTAAATTTTTGTTTCATGACTTTTGGCACCTGTTTTTCGTCCTGCGATTTTTTAAGCTAACTCCATCGCAGTTACTTATCAGCGCAAATAACAGGAGTAAGACATGAAACACGTGAACTCGGCTATGACAACTCAGATTCGCCAAGCAAATATGACCAAAAGGACGTTATCAGCGATTTGGGGCGCAGGCTTAGCTTGCTCGCTCTTGTCGGCTGGAAGTATATCGGCAGGCACCATGTCCGCAGAGAGCCAGGCACATTCCCTGACTGTCGATATCGATAATATTCAAGTACAAACTGGCGCCTTGATGGTGGAGCTTTATGCCAATGCCGAGGATTACGCCGCAGGCCACAATCCTAGCGCATCTATGATAAAGCCCGTCACTAAAACAGATCACAGGCTGGTATTTAGCGATCTCGCCGATGGCCAATACGCGGTAAAGGTCTTTCATGATGAAAACAACAATCACAGTTTAGATACCAATATGTTAGGTGTGCCGAGTGAAGGCTATGGTTTTAGCAATAACGCCGGCAGTTTTGGACCAGCGAGCTTTAAAGACGCCAGTTTTAGTCTGCAGGCCGATGCGCAAATCACCATACATATTCGCTAAGGGGGGCTGCACCATGGATAGACGTCAATTTCTAGCAGGCTCAGCCGCCCTAATGACGAGTGCAGTTTGGGCCAGTTCAGTGGATAAATTGCTGGCGCTGGATAACGCACAAACGGTCGCAGGTGAGCCATGGGCCATAGGTTTTAATGGGGCGCAAGGCGACTATCCGCCACTCACTATGCAGGTTTCGGGCGAGTGGCCAGCGCAGTTGAGTGGCAATCTATATCGTAATGGGCCAGCGAAAATGTCTCGGGCAGGTAAGGCATATCAGCATTGGTTCGATGGCGATGGCATGGTGCAACAGTTTAGTGTGAGCAATGGGCAAATTCAGCATCAGGCCAAGTTCATCCAAACAAAGAAGTTTAAAGTGGAAGAGGCCGCTGGCGCGTTTAAGTACACGACCGCAGGCACAGTGATCCCCAATGCTTTACCTATTCGAAATAACGATGACTTGAATGTGGCCAATACCAGTTTATTGCCGCGCCACGGCGAGTTGCTTGCCTTGTGGGAAGCGGGTTCACCCTATCGACTCGATGCCCAGACCTTAACCACGCTCGGCGTTAAAAGCTTTGGTGACAAATTTAAGGGCTTGCCCTTTTCTGCTCACCCACTCGATGACGGACAAGGTGGACTGTGGAATTTTGGCGTCTGGTATGTCGGTGGTGAGAAGCAATTACTTGTGTATCAAGTGGCAGCCGATGACAGCATTGCCAGAATGGAAGTGATTGAATTACCTCAAGCTAGCTATTTACATGCCTTCGCGCAGAGTGAGAATAAGCTAGTGTTTTACATTTCATCTTGCGTGTATGAAGAGGGCGAAACCTATATTGATGCCTTTAAATGGCGCCCCGAATTGCCATCGCAATTACTGGTTATCGACAAAGCCGACTTTAAAACGCGGCAGTTACACCCGGTGCCTGCGGGATTTGTGTTTCACTTTGGTCAAGCCATTGAGAAGAATGACGAGCTTTCGGTGCAGCTTTGCCTCTATCCCAATTCAGCGATTTTAACCCAAGGGATGAAGGGGTTACTGGCGGGGGAGCGTAAAACTAAGACACCTCATGCAGAGTTAGTGACTATCACAGTACCGCTCACAGTACCGCTCACAGTACCGCTCACAGTAGCACTTACAGCAACTAGCAAAGCGCAGTTTGCGGAGACCTTGTCTTTCTCTGCACGTATTAAGCGCAGCGGCGTGATGATGGAGTTTCCCCAGTTTTCGCAGCACATTATGGGTAAAAAACAAACTAGCAGTGAAAAAGCGTTTGCAGAGAAAACAGGCGGGGCTTCGGAGTTTGTTCCGTTATTTGGCGTTGGAGCAAGATCAGATTCAGCTGTTAACTCTGGCTCCAGCTCCAACTTTAAATATGAAGCAGAATCTGACTCTGAATCAGGGCTAAGTAACACTCTATATTGTATTCATAATGCAAAAGACAGCAGCAAGCACAGTGCGGATACACTTGGCGACGCGAGCTATAGCGCGTTTTATCTTGGCAAAGGCAAAATTGCCGAAGAGCCGCTCTATATCCCCGCCACTGAGCAGCACGAAGCTTATTTACTGATGACTTGGCTCGATTACCATAATGCACAGTCTGGTTTGTCTTTGTTTCGTGCCAGTGATATCAGTGCGGGCCCCATCGCTTCGGCTCAAATGAACAGGGTATTGCCACTAGGGTTTCATGGCTGCTTTATTGAAGCTTAATATTATGATCTATAAATAAAAAACGCAGCTCTTGGCTGCGTTTTTGTTTCAGGCGAAAGAAACGTCTAGTCATCAATTTCCGCATTGTGATAGACGTTTTGTACGTCGTCACAATCTTCAAGTGCGGCAATAAACTTTTCAAACATAACGACATCTTCACCTTCAACTTTAGTCATGTCCTGCGGTACGAAGGTGATATTGTCAAATTCAAAGTTAACATCTGGCATTGCTTCGGTCAGCGCAGTTTTGACTTTAAAGTATTCAGTGTGTGGCGCGTATACTGTGATTAAGCCATCTTCAAGCTCAACATCGCTTACATCAACGTCAGCCATCATCAGCAGTTCTAAAATCGCATCTTCGTCATCACCCGCAAACACGAACACGGCTTGATGATCAAACATGTGGCCAACTGTACCAGGGCCGCCGAGTTTGGCATCGTTTTTCACGAAGGCTTGACGCACTTCGGTGAAGGTACGTTTTACGTTATCGGTTAAGCAGTCAACAATGACCATGCAGTTGCCAGGACCAAAACCTTCGTAACGGGCGGTATCGTAATCTTCACCACCGCCGCCTTTGGCTTTTTCAATTGCGCGTTCAATAACATGCGCGGGCACTTGGTCTTTCTTAGCGCGTTCAATTAAG
Organism: Shewanella sp. SW32; assembly: GCF_025653365.1. NCBI lineage: Bacteria > Pseudomonadati > Pseudomonadota > Gammaproteobacteria > Alteromonadales > Shewanellaceae > Shewanella > Shewanella sp. SW32. The sequence continues at coordinate 108,733 of NZ_JAKKSJ010000015.1, forward strand.
CGACGCAGTGATAAGTTTCCATCGGGCTCAACGCCGCCTTGCTTAGCGACAACGTAAATCTCTTTACCGTAGCGTGAATAAATGCGGGTTTTTTGACCGGCTGTTTTCGCCATGGATTCTTTCTTGTTTTGATATGCTCTGCCCATCTTGATCTCGTTAGCTCAAAAAAATTGCGCCGATATTAGCAGTTTTCTTGGCATAAGTGCAGTCGTCCCTATGTGATTTATTACCTAGAAGGCGACGGGGCACGCATTTCAGGGCAAAGTTGGTTTTATCAAGGAAGATCCGCTTTTAGATAGGCAAGGACTATATCGCGATAGATTAATACTAATGTCTAATGCCATACGCTCGTGAGACTGTTGATGATAGCTAACTTCTACTTTGTTTATTTAGCGAGATAAATTATCTAGCTTATTCAGAGAAATAGACTAAAACTATAAATCTTGAGCGCTATCATAGTTAGTCCTCCCTCGTCAGTTGTAAGCAATAGCCGCTGTAATTGATAGCAGCTGAACGAAGGCTAATGATTCGACTCTTAGCATTTCCCTTTCATTTTTACCTTGCGCAGTTACGGGAAGTATATGGAAATACAGCACAAAATTTTAATTTTCATCAGTTTTACGCTGGTCACTCTGGGGAGTTTATTACTTGAGGGACTGCATCTTCCGAGTATTGTGCAGGCGGTGATCTTGGGCGTTCTTGCCTGTGGCTTAGTGGTATGGGTGTGTTTGCGCGCATCTAAGGCTAAGCTCGACACCGATGAGGCAAACATTAAGGTATTACAAGAGCAAAGCATCCCCGCCCACGACATTAGTGTGCAAACCAGCAAAATGGCTATTGGTTCGGCTGAGGTGTCGCATTTTATTGATTTACTGAATAAATCAATTGAATCAAATGGCGAGCATGCCAGCGCCATTGCGGTTGCCGCGGGGCAATTGAGTCACACTACGGCCCAACTTGGCGATAATGCGGCAGATATTTTAGGCCAAGCTCAAGAGGCTGAGCGCGTTAGCGTGCAGGGACGAAGTCAAGCTCAGAAAGGTGTTGCAGCCATTCATTCACTGAGTACGGATATTGATACTGCCGCTGAGCAAGTGCAGGCGCTTAAATCAAGAGCCGAAGAAATCCAAAAAATTACCGAAGTGATTAACTCCGTTGCCGAGCAAACTAATCTGTTGGCGTTAAATGCGGCTATCGAAGCGGCCCGTGCGGGAGAGCAGGGTCGAGGTTTTGCGGTAGTGGCAGACGAAGTACGCAGCCTTGCGGGGAAAACGGCGGGTGCAACCCAAGATATTGGCAAAATGCTATTAGAAATCCGCAGTGAAACGGATAAAACTTCTGGGCTGATGGAAAGGGTCGTAACGCAAACCGCCGATGTGGTTGCGGCTATGGGCGAGTTAGACGCGCACTTTACTGAGATTTCGGCTTCTGTGACTCAATCGGCCCATGCCTTAGGTGATATGGAAGATTCACTCAAACAATATAACAACACTACTAACGACATTAGCCGCTCGGTGACTCAAATTCGTGACTCGTTAAATTCGACGGGTAAACAGAGTCATAGCGTATCCGAGCAGGCCTTTACTTTATCCTTGACCACTGAGGGTATTTTTAAAGCGCTGTCTAAATGGGATACACAAACCTTCGATCAGCAGGTTCTGCAATTGGCGAATGTTGCCGCTAAAGCGTGCGGTGACAAGTTAGCACAAGGTTTAGCCAGTGGCAGTTTTAGCGAGGCTGATTTGTTTAATCCTAAATACCAACCTATTACCAATACTCAGCCGCAGAAATACAGCACGGCTTTCGATCGTTATACCGATCAGCATTTTCCAACAATTCAAGAGCCCATTCTGGCAAAACACAGCGAAATTATTTATGCGGGAGCCGTTGATAGGAAAGGTTATTTTCCGACCCATAATAAACGCTTTAGCCAAGCACTGACAGGCAAAGTTGAGGTTGATATGGTGCACAATCGAACCAAACGCTTGTTTAATGATCCGACAGGGATCCGTTGCGGCGCCCATACTGAACCTGTGCTATTGCAAACTTATAAACGCGATACGGGCGAAGTGATGCACGACTTGTCGGTGCCCATTTTTGTAAACGGTAAACATTGGGGCGGATTTCGAGTGGGATTTAAAGCTAAGTAGATTACTGATAACTCAAATTTAGGTTATTTACTCTAAAAAATGCATAAAAACGCATCTTTATTTGTGTCTTATATGTGATCGATAGTGGGTAATTGATTAACATAATAGAAATAGATTGGCATCTTTTTGCCGAAGTGCTTAAATAGCTCAAGGTGTACAGTATAAGACAGTATTGTATCCAATAAAAAATCATAAAATTTGAATAAGACCTTAAATAATTGATTTAAAATGTTTAAAATATCTTTCTGGATATTTTAAAATGTTGAGGACAGGGAGCTCTCTTGCGACGTAAATATAACGCAGTAGATGCTGCTTAATGTGAGTTAAATATGATGCAAGCAAATCAAGCGACTGTAACTGTTTTATATTATGATGCGCCCGTAGGGTTAATTATGCACAACGCCGTATTAGGTAATTTGCCAGTGAGTGAAGCTGGGCGTGTGATGATACCTGGAAGTTTCCGCAAGGGAAAATCTATCATTGCTGTACTTGAAGGTGAGTGTAAGATATTGAATTCATTAGGCGAGCGAGTGTTTGCTCAAGCTAATATAGGTTAACATTTTAAACTAATCGTCATTCTTGGGACGAATAATTCGCTTTGCTAAATTATCGTCCCGACATCTTCTGCAAAAACTTTATTCAATCCATCTATTTCTATTAATGTTAGCGCTTGTTCGCCTAATCATATTCGGTTAGTCATTTAGATATTTACTGTCCCACAAATTAACGCACTTTAATGGCAGACTTCTGCCAATAATTGATCTGCAAGGTACTGTAAGGTTTCGGTATTAGGATGGGTGTGGGCGAAGGTTCTTAAACCATAAATTCCCATCATTAAATATTGGGCTCTTTGCTCGCTGCTGCGATCGCCTTGGAGGAGTCCTTGTAACGTTGCGGTGGCAAATTGTAGCGTGAGTGTTTGCTGCCAAGATTGTAGATACTGATTGATGATGTCTCGGATCTCAACATCTTGCTCTGCAATTTCATTTAACGCTTTTGTCAGTAAGCAAGCTTGGGCGCTATCGCAACTCAGACATTCAATAACGAGATGATCTAAGTAGGTTTTCAAATTAGTCAGCACATTCTCGCCATTGCCGAATAGATTGTTGAATTGTTCGTTTCTGTCGAGTTGATATTGCTCAATGGCCGCGATTAATAACCCGCGTTTATTGGTGAAGGCACAGTAAATCGACCCCGGATGTAATCCCGTGGCTTGAGTAAGATCTTGCATGCTCGTTTTGGTGTAACCCTTGTGCATGAAGGCGGCCATAGCGCCGCGAAGTACCTGTTCTCGGTCGAACTCTGCATTACGCATCGAATTTCATTCACTTGTATAGAAACGCTTAGGCCAGATTCTACCTAAATTTGAACAAACATTCAAAAATGAACTTGAATGATCGTTCAAATAATAATATCTTGAATGCATATTCAAGAATGGAACTGAGAAAATGACCACACAAACCACGCCAAATTCATTGGTAAATCTGTTCGATACCTACTCACTTAATGACACTATTACCTTAAATAATCGTATTTTAATGGCACCTTTAACCCGTTGTATGGCGGATGCCGATTTAGTGCCGACCGATGATATGGTCGCCTATTATGCACGCCGCGCCGAAGCGGGTTTGATCATCACAGAGGCGACGATTATTCGTCCCGATGCTCAAGGTTATCCAAATACCCCTGGTATTTTTACTCAAGCGCAAATTGCTGGCTGGCGTAAAGTGACCGATGCTGTACATGCCAATGGCGGTAAGATTTTTGTGCAGTTATGGCATACGGGCCGTGTTGCTCATCCACACTTTTTCGGTGGTGGTGATGTGCTTGCTGCATCAGCACAGAAGATTGAAGGCAGCGTGCCAAGAATGCGCGAACTGACATATGTCACGCCAAAACCTGCCACACTTGAGGATATTCAAGGCCTAGTGCGTGATTACGCCAAAGCGGCGGAAAATGCCATTGAAGCTGGGTTCGATGGCGTCGAAATCCACGGTGCAAATGGTTATTTGATTGACACTTTCTTACACCATGACAGCAATCGCCGCACCGATGAATACGGTGGCACTCCAGCCAATATGTCCCGCTTTGCGCTTGAGGTTGTCGATGCTGTTGTGGCTCGTATCGGCAAAGACAGAACCGGTTTACGGATTTCTCCAGGGGCTTATTTCAATATGGCGGCAGATAGTCGTGACCGCGAAGTGTTCGATTACTTCTTGCCTGAGCTGGAATCCCGCGATATCGCTTTTGTGCATATTGGGATTTTCGATGACAGCATGGAATTCGATTATCTTGGTGGCAGAGCTTCAAGCTATGTGCGCGCACACTATGGCAAAACCTTAGTGGGAGTTGGAAGCTACAGCGCTGAAACTGCCAGTGAAGCGATTGCGGCGAATAAGTTTGATTTGATTGCTATTGGTCGCCCATTCATTGCCAATCCTGACTATGTTGCTCGCGTGCGTGATGGCGTTGAACTGGTTCCTTACAGCGACGAAATGCTAGCAAGCTTAGTGTAATTTCATTTAATAGCTGAATAAAGAAAGGGTTAGCATGTGCTAACCCTTTTCGTTTGTCTCGTGCCTTTTATTTAATCCGCTTTAACTAAGGATCTGAGTGCGGTGAGTTTTTGCTGAGCGATGCTGAAAATGCTCTCGGGAGAATATTGCCCTTGGCTAGGTGCGGCCGTTTGCGGCAAACTTCCTGCGGTTTTACCGAGCAGTAACTCCATTGCTTGAGTCACATGGGTAATAGCCCAAATATGGAATTCCCCCTGTGCCACTGCATCGACAATGTCTTTGCGCAGCATAAGGTTGGCCATGTTCGAGGCAGGAATAATCACCCCTTGCTCCGGTGTACGGCCTTTTATTTTACAAACATCGAAGAAGCCTTCAATTTTTTCATTCACGCCGCCAATGGGTTGAGCCTCGCCAAATTGGTTCATCGAACCTGTGATGGCAATATCTTGCCTTAGTGCTTGCTCGCTAATGGCCGAGATAATCGCGCAACATTCGGCCATTGAGGCGCTGTCACCGTCCACACCGCTGTATGATTGTTCGAAGGTGAGGTAAGTGGTGAGCGGGATTTGCGCCGTCTTACCTAAAACTGAGGCTAAATAAGCGGTTAAGATCAACACGCCCTTAGAATGGATCCGGCCTCCAAGTTTGACTCTGTGCTCGATATCCATCACTTCACCCTTACCAAACGCTGTGGTTGCTGTGATGCGATTGGGCATACCAAACTGATGATCTGAGGTCGAGATGACGGATAAGGCATTGATTTGCCCAACCACTTTGCCCTGAGTGCTAATCAAGGTCGTGCCGTTGGTAAAGCTTTGCATTATGTTGTCGTGCAGACGCGAGACTCTTTGCTCCTGATTTCGCAGTGCTTGCTCAACGTGCGGTACTAAAATTTGCTGACTGCCCGAAGATTTAGCGCAGTAGTTTGATTCCCGCAGTAGGTTGGCAATATTGGCCGAGTGTAGCGACAGTTTTTGTTGATCTTCGGCTTCCCGCGAGCTGTATTCAATGATGCGCGCTATGGCGGCGCGGTCGCAGTGCAGCATGTTGTTGTCGTGAACTATGCTCGAAATAAAGCGGGCATAGTGCGCCTCAGAAGTTGAGGTTCTGTCCATCACATCTTCAAAATCGGCGGTAACGCGGAATAACTCACTGAAGTCAGGATCATAGTGCTGTAACAGCTGATAAGTTTCATGATCGCCAAACAGAATAATTTTCACATCTAAGGGGATAGGCTCAGGCGCTAATGAAATAGTGCCCGACAGTGACACTTCCCGCTCGAGTGAACTTAAATCGAGTTTGCGTGAACGCAGGGCGCGTTTTAACCCGTCCCACACGTAAGGGCGTTCTAACACTTTTACCGCATCCATTAATAGCACGCCGCCGTTAGCTTTGTGCAGACTGCCAGAGCGGATAAGTGAGAAGTCGGTGAACACTGTCCCCCTGAAGGTGGCATTTTCCACATAGCCAAATAGGCTGTGATAACTTGGGCTTTCTTCTACGACAATAGGGAATTTTTGAGTCCCTTGAGCGACCAAAACGTTAACTTGGTAGCGGCGGGGCATTTTCTTTTCAAGGGAAGCGTAGGCTAGGCCCAGTTGTTCTTCACTTTCTTCTAAAAAGATATCTAAATTGTCTAAGATATCCGCCTGCATACCGGTTAAGAAAGTCCGCGCTTCTGGCTGGTGCTTGAACTTATCTTTGAGTGGCTTAATAAAATGGATTAATACTTCTTTGGCGACTTGTTCGTCATGCTCTTGCTGCTTGTCGCTGAATTCTTCTTCCCATTCAGTGATTTGGCGAATAATACCGCGCAGTTTAACTTCTAGGCCATTGATATTACTTTCAAATTGACTACGTTCAGTCTCTGTCAATGCTTCGAATGAAGCTTCGTCATGGGGTTCTTCACCATTGAGCGCTACCATTTGATAGTCGCCCTGCATGGTTAAACTGAGGCTGATGCCTTTTTGTTTCGCTTCTTCGGTTAATTCAGTGAGTGCGACTTCTTGTTTCTGTGATAATTGGCTTTTGAGCTTTTCGGTGCGGGCATAATACATTTCATTATCAAAGGCTAAAGGCATAGCTTTGACAAGTTTAAGCATCAACTTTTCGACGGCTTTTTTAAATTCAAGCCCAGTCCCTGCGCTCAGTTTCAGTACTTTAGGGCAACGGGTATCATCGAAATTAACCACATAGCACCAATCGTACAGGGTATGGTCGTTTGGCTCGTGACGGCTTAGGTAACGCAGCATCATGGTCCGTTTGCCGAGGCCGTTCTGACCTATGGCGTAGATGTTGTAACCCTTTTCTTTAATTCCCATTGCAAACTCTACCGCTTGCTGGGCGCGTTCTTGGCCGACAATATCATTGAGAGGTGTGAGTTCTGCTGTCGATTGGCAATCTGTGCTTAATTGGTCGAGTTCGCAAATGCGATATAATTGTTTACTGTTGAGCAGGGTAGCTTGGCTTGATACGACGTCAGTGGGCATAAATATCCTTGGTTTTTCAGCCTTATTATTTCCATTGTAGACAATAAGATAGCATTTTTGTCAATCAAAACCCTGTTATTGCTGATATATGTCTTTAGGGATAATGGAATGGACCCATCCACTTTTAATCGGCCTCGCAATGGGCCACGATGTAGTCGCTAAAACTCATCAGAAAGAGGACGGGTCCACCTATGAAGATTACTACAATCGGTTTAGATATCGCAAAGTCTGTTTTTCATGCTGTTGGTGTCGATAAAGCAGGCAAGTTAATCAAAAAGAAAATGCTTAGACGCAAAGACTTGCTGCCCTTTGTCGCGAAAATTGAGCCTTGCCTTATCGTTATGG
>NZ_JAKKSJ010000016.1:0-116006 GCF_025653365.1 Shewanella sp. SW32
AATGGCTAAGTCGCTAAACACTTGAGGGCGACCTTTCTTTGGCTGCTTGACCTTGGCTTTCCACTTAGCAATTGCATCCTCATCAATCCAGAAGGTAAGTGAACCGCGGTTGATTAAGGCTTGGTTGTATTGCTTCCAGTTGGTTGTTTTATAGCGAGGTTTTGACACGGTTGATGGGTAAGTTGATAGGCGATGCCGATCAGATCAGCGGCTACGGCTTTAGTTCAACCGATTTAGGAAACAAAGCCAGTAAATGATTAAGTAATGTTACTCCTAGTGTTTGGCTTTGCCATGTCTTTTTGGAGTAGCAGGGTAAATTCGGTCTCCTTTATGGCCTTACTAAAAATATAGCCTTGAATTTCTTCACAGTTTAGTGCCCGTAAAATGTTCAATTGTGCTGTTTGTTCTACCCCTTCACCCACAACAGAAAGCCCCATGTTATGGGCGATGGTGATAATAGAATCGACCATTTTGAGATCGCGATCAGATTTATCTATATCGTCAACAAAGGCTTTGTCAATTTTTAAAGTATGAATAGGAAAGCGTTTTAAGTATGAAAGGGACGAGTACCCTGTGCCGAAATCATCGAGTGCTAAACTGACGCCCATTTTAGCCAATTGCTGCATGACGATAATCGCCGTTTCCGGCTGTTTAATGACGGTTCCCTCAGTTATTTCTAATTCAAGATGACATGCGGGGAGTTTAGTGAGTCTTAATATTGACTCTATTCGCTGTTGAATATCAGGCAGTGCAAATTGACGTGACGATAAATTGACGGCGACTCTGCCGCTGAATATGCCTTGTTCACGCCATTTCTGCGCTGCGAAACAGGCCTTGCGTAAGACAATTTCACCAATTTCAACAATCAAACCGTTTTCTTCAGCAAGTGGAATAAAGTCATTGGGGGGAATTAAACCATGTATTGGATGATTTAATCTGACTAAAGCCTCCATACCTGCAATTTTACCGCTTTTAAGATCAACCTTAGGTTGATAATAAACTTCAAATAGATCATCTTTTAAGCCTTCACGGATAAGATTTTCTATTTCTAATTGCCTAATTGCATGTTGGTTCAAGGACTCAGAATAAAACTGGTAGCAATTACCTCCCGCAGACTTAGCATGGTACATAGCAATGTCAGCCTTTCTCAGTAATGCTTGCTCGCTTTGTTCATCTTCTGGGAACAGCACTATACCAATACTTAATCCTAGGACTAGCTGTTCATTGCTAACGTCAAATGCAGGTTTTAGCCCTTCAATAATACGGTTAGCTATTGCTGCACTGGCGCTTATATCTGAACCCTTGTCTAATACAATGGCGAATTCATCTCCGCCTAGACGATAAATACTGGTATTTTTAGGAAGTAAGGACTTAATGCGGGTAGCAACGAGCTTTAATAAAGTATCCCCAATTTGATGGCCTAGGGAATCATTAATACGTTTAAAATTATCAAGATCAAGCACCATAAGCGCATGAGCTATTTCTCGATTCACTAGGTTATTTAAGGTCACTTGTAAGTTGGAGCGATTAGGTAGTCCGGTTAAGAGATCGTTATTGGTTAATTTTCTAAGTTCTTCTTCTTGCTGCTTACGTCTTGATATATCAGAAAAAACACCAACATAGTGTGATAATTCGCCTAACTCATCATAGATAGCATCGATAGTGAGTTCCATATGGAAGTGACTGTTATCTCCTCTGGCGGCTTCGACTTCATTTGCCCAGCGACCTTGCTGTTTTAACATAGTTCTAATTTGGGTGGAGAAGGTTTCTGGATATAAATCAAATGTGAGTAAGTTGCCAATAAAATCAGTTCGGTTACGCAATGAAATTTTACAGCAAGCTTCGTTGACTTCGACAAAACGGTATTCGTTGTCGAGGATAAACATACCTTCCGAAATGTTTTCAATTGCTTTTTCAAAGAGTTTTAGTTGTTCTTCCTTTTGTTTAAACTGACTAATATTTTTAATCGTTCCAGTCATTCGCAGGGCATTATCTTTGTCATCCCTCTCTACAATTTTGGCACGGTCTAAGATCCATACCCAATTGTCGTCTTTGCCTTTTACCCTATATGCGGCTTCAAAATGATCTGTTTCACCATAAAAATGCTTATTAAGCGCTTCACGGACACGTTCTTGATCCATAGGATGTATATTACTCTCTTCATCCGATTTTCCAGAACGATGCCCATCACGGGGAAATTCAAGAGCTCCCCAGATATTGGAGCGAAAAATATTGCCAGTTTCTATGTCCCAGTCCCACATTTCATCACCACTTCCCCAAAGGGAAAGTTTTAATCTTTCTTCGCTGAGGACAATTTGTCTTTGCGTTTCTCTACGACGTAAAATGGCTTTTACTATTATAAATGAAATAAATATTGTAATTACTACATATATCGATTTTGCTTGAAATGATGACCACCAAGGAGGCGTTATAATGACATCAAGCTCTTTTGTTACAGATTTTTCACCGGAAAGTGAATCAACGGCATAAACTTGAAAAGTATATTTTCCAGGTGATAAGTTTGTATATGTAGCAGAGTTCGTTCCATTTGCTGATATCCATGTATCAGAAAGGCCATACATCCTATAATGGTAGTTGGTAGATGAGTCGTCTGACATAGGCGATATAAAATTAAATGAGAATGGATAATCTGAATACTTTAAGGTTATTTCGTTTTTAGTTGGATTTTTTTTGTTAACAAAGTTACTTTCATTTTCTTGTATGATATTAAAGACTAAGAACTCTGATATTTCCGTTTTGTTTATTTTTCTATTATTAATGTAGTTTACTATATTAATAGGAGATACCAAGCTAACTCCATTGATACCTGCAAGTAAAACATAACCATTAACATCTATTCCACTCGGCGAGTTATATTCATACTGACTTCCATTTGACGTTTTTAAAGTGTATGATTTCTCATTTTTCTTTTCATATATAATCACTTCGCTTAATGATGCAGCAGTCAAAAAGTTATTGCTATTAACTATGGAGTAAATTTCTTTTTTGTTAGAAAATACTTCAGAAGTTTTATTGTTATTTTTATTGTAGAACATTAATGATGTAGATGTTCCAAAATAAATTCCATGATCATCTTTTACTATGCTGTATGTTATTTCTTCACTTAAATTTTTTAATAGCCCATTTTTATATTCTTTAAGGCCTCCCTGACCAGCAGTATAGATAACATCTGTCGACTCTAATTCAATGTCAAAAATAGGCTCATTTTTTTTAGTATCAACACTACGGATTACTTCTCCTTTACTGATAATCAATACCTTTCCATCTGATGTTCCAGCAGCTATTAACGAGTTGTCTTTATTACTAGATAGTGATGATATTGATTTTTCACTAATCAACTTTACAGTTCCAGCAGTCTTCAGAAATAGCCCAGTGCTAGTGCCAAAATAGAGCCCGTCATCATTCAATATAGCGTATTTATATCCTTGGCTTTGAGTGTCGAAACTTTCGATTAAATTAAAGTTTTCGTCAAAAAGTTCTATCATTTCAGATTCAGATGATACTAGAAAACCCTGTGGATTTTTTGTAAGATGCCAAGTGTTATCTTTTATTAAATTAGTTTGTTGTACTAAATTTTTTACTTTTTTTATAAAAATAACACCTTGATCAATACTGCCAAGTATAAACATATCTTCTGTTGCAAAAAATGAAGATGTTTTATCTGTGCTATCTGTGCTATCTGTGGCTAGAAGTCCTACAATGCTATTTTTAGAAATATTAACTATATTTTTATTAGTGATACCATAAATAGTGTTTTTGTGTTTCGTGAGTTGAGAAAATACTTGTGGATCAATTTTTACTATTTTATTGTCCTTATACTTATATAGTCCATCACTTAATGATATGAGTAGTGTTGAGTGATCTTCTTGCTCGAAATCAATTGTTTTTTTAGCTATCTCTTTTAATTCATTCTGGGTGAACTTAAATAACGTACCTGCATAATCTCTTATGTAATAATCGTCGCCTACTTTTATCGTTTTTTTGATTTCACTTAGGCCTTTATTTGAAAGTTCGTATGTTTTTTCTTTGTTATTTATATCTATAATTGCTTTGTTAGTTCCAACAATTAAACTCTTATCACTTGAGTTGAGGCTCCAAACAGGAGAGCTTTTTACCGACAGTCCATACTGAGAAAAGGATTCTTGAAGTTTATCATATACGACTAAGCCACTATCTGTTCCAACATATAAAATGCCTTTATCATCAATAAGTAAACTTCTAATAAAAGAGCTGGGAAGGCCTGTTCTGGTATCATTAGCATAAAAATGCTTAAAGTTTTTCCCATCAAATCGATTTAATCCATTAAATGTTCCTATCCATATATAACCATCATTGTCTTGAACGATAGACGTAACAGTACTTTGGGAAAGTCCTTCTGGGACACCAAAAGATTGTGATTGGAGAATAATAGGAGATTTATCAGAAAAGGGAGATGCGTTTACGTCTTCGAATGCATGCAAGCTAAAAAAAGCGAGCAAGACGATTTTAAAGAGTGCTTTAGGCATAGTGTTTGTTCTTATTATCCGAGGATGCCATGAAACAATTGTGTTACATCACTTTTCCAGAAAGTGAGCGGTTTGTCAAAGTGGAGTCTGCAGAAAATCCTTTTAACAGCATGTAGATGCAGTAAAATTGTTCGGTGCTGAAGTGGTAGAACATGGGCTAGCCATGTTTTACATCAGGATTACGTCCAACACTGAAAGATACGACTATAGTTGGACTGATTTGTAGCGATTCTGTTTGTTTACCTAACTTTGCTCACAAATGTGTGAGCAAAAGTGTTTTTGTTTAGAAATTAAACTTTTCTGCCGTTTGCTTAAAAACTTTAAGATCCGTGATCATTTTGTCTGACATCAGCGCGGCTTGGGTTCTGTGTTGTTCACCTGTGCTAAATAACACTAAGCGATCGCTGTGCTTAGTACGCATTTTACGCATCATGAATTTGAGTAAATCAGTGCGGGTGAGCTTAGTTATTTCGTCTACGACGAGTTCTCTTTGGTTAAATTGATAATCTCTATTGCCGACACTGACCCAATAACGTTGACTGCGAGTTTTGAGGTTCGCGTCGTGCTCCATGATTTGATTAATCAGACCTACCTTTGTACTTTCCCATTCTTCGTTGGTGATTTGCATCACTGCATAATTAAAGTCGGCAATAAACTCGTCGATGGCTTCTAATAAATGCAGTGGCCCAGTTGTGGGTGACTGAATATAGAAAATAAGTCCAGGATGACGATTGAGCGGCAGATAACCTGTGCCTACCATATAGCCCAACTGTTTTTCAGTACGCAGCTCATGGAAGAAGGTGGACGACATAGTGTGATTCAGTAAGCTAAATAGCGCCATTTTTTCGGGTGTTGCCACGGCAGATTGGTAATACACAATAATTGCGCTATCTTGATGATCTATTGCGAGTTCTCTCAGTAACGTGCCTTGGCCTGTTAAATTCACTAATTCTCTGGTGGACTCGGCGCTCGGCGTCGAAACTAAGGATAAAATGTGCTCTAAACGTTTGCCGAGAGCTTGTGCTTCAGAGACTAACCAATCCCCGTAGACTAATCCTTCAAGATAGATCTTTTCGTAGAAGGCGCGTACATGGTTATGTAAATCTTCTAGGCTAATATCTTCCAACATTTGTGCCATGCGTGCTGGTTCATAACTGCTTTTTTGCAGAGTAACAGTCAGGCTAGTAAATAATTGTGAAATCGGTTTAGCCTGTGTCTGATTCTGCCAACTGAGCAGTAGCTGAGATTTTATGAGGGCAAAGCGCTCTTCGGTAAAATTGCGCTCTCTGGCTTTATGGATTAATAGCGCTAATAACGTTTCTTGATTGCCGGTAAAGCCCGATAAATGCAGTGTAATTCCGCCTTGATGCGGATAAATGTTATAGCTTAATCCAGCAACTTCGGCCTGATAGGTTGGCTCGGTTAGATAATCGAGTAGCATTTCAACATATAAGCGGGTGAGGGCGGCATGCCTTGGCGTTTTACTTGCCTGCTCTGAATCTAGCGATAAATACATGTGACCTTTTGGCACATTAAACTCATCATCTTTCTTATGCCAAATGCGGTATCCAGTTGATTCTGCAACTATCACTGGCACGTCAACATTGCTCTTATCCGGACGGGCAATCGAGTCGGCGACAATAAAAGGATTTGCAGCTGGTAGCTGTAATTCAGGGCGAATACTGTTCACTTGCCAACGAGCGAGGGACTGTGGCGCAATTGGGCGGACTTTGTACGGCGTGTGATACCAGTTAGCTTTACGATCCGTTTTAACCGACTGGGCGATAAGCTGCAGGCGCATATTCTGTGGCACCATGAGCTCAAGTAGCTCAATGGTTTCAGGGATATCCAGCCCATCCATCCGATAATCGCCAAAGACCAAGTCTTCGACCTCATAGTGATGCATATTGATGCTGAGATGGCTGGCTAAATCGAGTGATTTAACTTGCTCTTGATAACGAAACGCCATTTTGAGCAGGTTTGCACGCTCCAAATAACGCCATTCATCTAAGCCTTGGGTTTTGATAAGTTCAATATACTCAAAACAGCAGCTGATAATTTCATCGAGATTGCCTAGCCCTTTATCGGTTAACTGTAAACCGATACTGTAATCCTTGAAGTTATAACCATTTACACCGCCGCCCGCAGACAAGTTGTTCACTAATCCTTGTTCTTTCAGATACGACAACAGACTGCCATGACTCTCATTGCCTAAAATATGGCTGATATAAGTCAAAGGCTTACGTTTGTAGTAGTGATCAATTCCTGGGAAATTAAAACTGATGCTTAAGCGTTTTTGCTCCTTAAGCGGCACAATATCGATTTGCCTCAACAGTTCTTTTTCTGAAAATAGTGGTACTTGAGGATAGTTTTTCACTAAGTTCAAGTTTCGGATCCCACTAAAATAGTGGCAGGCTAAATCTTGTAATTCATCAAGGGAAAGCGGAGCGACTAAGCACAAGGTCATTAAGTTGGCGCTGTAATGGCTTTGATAGAAATCGAGTAATTCACTACGTACCTGTGCCTGTTCTCCGCCTAAGGTGACTAAGTTACCCACGGAAAATTTCGAAAATGGATGCCGTGGGTTGACTGTCTCTTTGAGTACTTGATAGGTCCGACGGATATCATCTTTTAGCTTTAAACTAAATTCAGATTCAATAGCTTGGCGTTCTCTATCGACTAAATCTAAATCAAATTTTGGGGCGATAAAAAATTGGCTGAATCTGTCTAAGGAGTCGGCAAACACTTCTTCATTGATGGTGAAAAAGAAGTTAGTGTGCTCTGTGCCCGTCCAAGCGTTATTGCTGCCGCCATGCTGATTAATAAAGGCGTGATACTCGCCTGAGTCTGGGAATTTCTCAGTACCTAGAAAGAGCATATGCTCTAAAAAGTGCGCCATGCCGGGTCTATCTGCGGGATCATCAAAATGACCCACGCCTACAGCCATAGATGCGGCAGCTTGGCTGGCATCTTGATCTTCAACCAATAACACCCTGAGCGCATTATCTAATACAAGATAACGATACTGGCGGTGATCATTTGGACTTTTATATATGGACTGAGAGGCTTGCAAAGAGACACTCCGATAACGATAGCTTGTTATATATTGATAGTCTTAATGGTTTTTAGCAAATATCTCTTGTGTTTATCGACTAAAGATTAAGTCTTGTGAGGTTTGTTGAAACGGATTTTAGGGCTACAATTGGGATAAAACAAAAACAAGTTTGAGTCGCGAGAGAAGTATGCAGCTATTTTTGATGAGACATGGTGACGCCGGATTTAATGCTCAGTCTGATAGAGACAGAACACTGACCGATGTTGGAAGGCACCATACTGTGTTGATGAGCAACTGGCTAGCTCGCAGTGTGGCTGATTTCGATCTTGTTTTAGTTAGTCCTTACTTACGAGCACAGCAAACGTGGCAGGAACTGAGTCAGCATTTTCCTGAGCCGCGTAAGTGGTTAGTCGCCGATGATCTTGTGCCTTCTGGCGATCCCGCCAATGTAGCCGCCTTGGTTGTGGCTTATGCTGAGTTATACAAAGCGGATAAAGTACTCGTGATTGCTCACATGCCGTTACTGGGCTACTTAGTCAGTGAGTTAGTGGCTGGCGTTGAGCCGCCATTATTCGCGACGTCAGGCATTACGCTCATTGATAAACATGCCGAGCAAGCGTCGATTGTGTGGCAACATGCGCCTCACAGCATTAGCTAGCCTAGATTTATATCCCATTTACAAAACAAACGGCCCACTTAATGTGGGCCGTTTGTTTTGCTAAATCTCTAAATCTCTAAATCTGAAACGTTAATCTCTGAAGCCGATAGCGAGTTAACGTCTATGCGGCTGCTCACCAATATCAATCAGCACTAATAACGCCGCATCGCCGCCCCATTCTTTAGGGGCCTGATGGAAAGCTTTCACCATAGGATGCTGCACTAACCACATGGGAACTTGTTGTTTCAATATGCCACTGCCGTAACCATGCATAATGCAGCAGCACAGGCTTTGCTGTTTAACGCAGGCTTGGATCAGTGCCGCTAACTCAAGTTTGGCTTCTGATTGGCGATAGCCGTGTAAATCCAGCAGTAAATCTGGCTGGTAATCCCCACGTCTGAGGCGTTTGAGTTCTAAACTGTCAACACCTTCTTCTAACCAACGCATCGGCCCTTGTACAGGCAGTAGTGGCTGATAAGTATCTGAGAAATAACTGTTAGCATGCAGTTGCTGCTCTTTCAGTTCTATTTCCTGTTTGCTTTTTAAGGGCATGCGAAAGTGTCGCTTATTTTGCGTGATGGGTTTAATTCCATCAATAAGCGCTGAGAACATCGCCAAGCCTTCTTTGTCGTCGTCTTTATTCATGGCGGGTATTCTATTGAATCCTATGGTTTCTGAATAGAGTTCAGTTACAATGTTTGCGAACAAACTAGCGGGAGCACGTTTTGGATAAGATCTTTGTAGATGAAGCTGTGACAGAATTACGTACTATTGGCGATATGTTACGTTGGGCCGTGAGCCGTTTTAACGATGCCAATGTGTATTATGGTCATGGTACTGATAACGCGTGGGATGAAGCTATCGCCTTAGTTTTCCATGCCTTACACTTACCCGAAGAAATCGGTCAGCAAGTGATTTTAAGTAACTTGACCAGCAGTGAAAAGCATAAAATTGTCGAGTTGATCATTCGTCGGGTGAGAGAACGCTTACCTGTGCCTTACTTGACCAACAAAGCGCGTTTTGCTGGGCTTGAATTTTACGTCGATGAGCGCGTGTTAGTGCCACGTTCACCGATTGCCGAAATGATCGCTAACCGTTTTAGCCCTTGGTTATATAACAAGCCAGTCACACGTATTTTAGATTTATGTACTGGCAGCGCTTGTATCGCGATTGCCTGTGCCTATGAATTTGAAGACGCCGAAGTCGATGCGCTGGATATCAGCGAAGATGCCTTAGATGTGGCGCAAATCAATATCGAAACCTTAGGTGTGATGGACAGAGTATTCCCGATGCAATCGGATCTGTTTTCGGCCATCCCAGAAGGGCCTCAGTATGATTTGATTGTTTCAAACCCACCTTATGTGGATGCCGAAGACATTGACGACATGCCAGATGAATATCACCATGAGCCTGCCATCGGTTTAGCCTCAGGTCGCGACGGCTTAGATTTAACCAAACGCATACTGGCCAATGCCGCGCAATACCTAACACCAACGGGTTTGCTCGTAGTCGAAGTCGGTAATTCTATGGTGCATTTGATTGAGCAGTTTCCAGAAGTGCCATTCACTTGGATTAACTTTGAAAATGGCGGCGATGGCGTATTCGTATTGACCCGCGATCAACTGGTCGAAAATCAGTCGGTATTTGGTATTTATCGCGACGCGCAATAGCCTAAGATAGCAAATTAGGTTGAGACTTTTCCCGCTGCCAGTTAGGCTTGCAGCGGGAAAATAAATTGTCCAGTACTCGCTGGGCGCGGAGCGATGAACAAATAACCTAAGGTGTACAAAGCGGATGTCTGGAAACAGTATTGGTCAAAATTTTGTAGTGACGACGTTTGGTGAGAGTCACGGTGTTGCACTGGGTTGCATTATTGATGGTTGCCCACCAGGGCTTGAATTAACCGAAGCCGATATGCAGCACGATCTTGACCGCCGTCGCCCAGGGACATCCCGATATACCACGGCCCGCCGTGAGCCCGATGAAGTGCGGATTTTATCCGGCGTTTTCGAAGGTAAAACCACGGGCACCTCGATTGGACTCTTGATTGAAAATACCGATCAACGCAGTCAAGATTACTCTAATATCAAAGATTTATTTCGCCCTGGGCACGCCGATTATACCTACCAGCAAAAGTACGGTATGCGTGACTACCGCGGTGGTGGCCGCTCTTCAGCCCGTGAAACTGCGATGCGGGTTGCGGCGGGTGCGGTGGCGAAAAAGTATTTAAAGCAAGTTCACGGTATCGAGATCTACGGCTATATGTCGCAGCTGGGTCCTATTTGTGCGCAGACCATTGATCTTGACCAAATCGAGCAAAATGCCTTTTTCTTCCCCGATGCTAGCAAGCTTGAAGCGCTCGATGAATACATGCGAGAGCTGAAAAAATCCGGTGACTCGATTGGCGCGAAAATCTCCGTTATCGCGACAGGTGTGCCAGTGGGTTTAGGTGAGCCAGTATTTGATAGACTCGATGCCGATATCGCCCACGCGCTGATGGGTATTAATGCCGTCAAAGGTGTTGAGATTGGTGATGGTTTTGGTGTCGTGACGCAAAAGGGCTCCGAAGGGCGTGACTTAATGTCGCCGCAAGGCTTTGAATCTAACCATGCGGGCGGTGTGCTCGGTGGGATTTCGTCGGGTCAGCCGATTATTGCCCATATTGCGTTAAAACCCACCTCCAGCATCAGCGTGCCAGGTCAAAGTATGACGGCACAAGGTGAAATGGCTGAAGTGGTCACTAAAGGTCGTCACGATCCTTGTGTTGGGATCCGCGCGGTACCGATTGCCGAAGCTATGCTTGCCATTGTGTTGATGGATCACTTGCTAAGACACAGAGCGCAAAATCAGGATGTGCGTAGTCATACGCCAGTGCTTGGTATGCGATAAGTCGCATGAAATAGCTGGTATGCGATAACGATACAATGAGTAGCATGAGATAAATGGAATGCGTTAATGTCAACTTCTTCTAGCACAAGCCGGCAATTGCGCTGGCTTTGTGCCTGCTATTTTTTCTTCTTTTCTATTCTCGGCACTATGGTCCCTTATCTTGGGGTCTTCTTCGAAAATCGCGGTTTTAATCCTCAAGAAATTGGCTTTTTACTCGCCATCCTGATGGCGACGCGCATTGTTGCGCCGAATGTGTGGGCTAAAGTGGCTGACCGAACGGGGATGCGCGCCGAACTGATCAAAATGGGCGCGGGAGCCGCCGCGCTGGCGTATTTGAGTTTCTTCTACCATGGTGGTTTTGTGTATATGGCGCTGAGTTTGGCCCTCTATACTTTCTTTTGGAATGCGATCCTCGCCCAGCTTGAAGTGATCACCTTAGAAACCTTAGGCGAGAATGCCAGCCGCTACGGTCAAATTCGCAGTTGGGGTAGTGTCGGTTATATTTGTCTTGTTGTCGGTGCGGGCTTTGCGATTGGTCAGTGGGGCACTGAGGTGTTGCCTTATATCGGTTTGTCATTATTTATCGGCATGTTAGCCAGTGCGTTGCCATTACCAGCAAATCGTTTAGTGCGCGACACCAGCCAAGTGCGGCCGCCATTGCAATGGAATCGGGCGATTATTTGGTTCTTAGTCTCGGCCATGTTACTGCAAATGAGCGCGGGACCTTTCTACGGCTTCTTCGTCTTATATTTAAAGCAAGCGGGTTACTCCGAATCCTCGGCGGGGATATTTGTCGCCCTTGGCGCTATGGCCGAAATCGTGATGTTTATGTTCGCGCCGCGTTTACTGGGTCGCTTTGGCGTGAATACCTTATTGATTGTCAGTATCGGCATGACTTGCTTGCGTTGGTTATTGGTTGCCTTTGGGGTAGATAGCGTGTTGTGGCTTGGTTTTAGCCAATTATTACATGCCTTTACCTTTGGTTTAACCCATGCGGCATCGATTCAATTTGTGCATAAACATTTTGATGCGAGTCACAGAAGCCAAGGTCAAGCCCTATACGCCAGTTTAAGTTTTGGGGTTGGCGGCGCGCTCGGTACTTGGATTTGTGGCTTTATTTGGGGCGATGGTAGCGGGGCGGTTTGGTCTTGGGTATTTGCCGCAGTATGCGCCTTTGCCGCTATGCTGGCGGTATTCTTTATCCCTAAGGATAAACCGAGTGTTGCAGCCCATACGGCCTAGTCATATCCATTAAAATAAAAGTATAAAAAAATCAAAAGATTGCGTTAAGTGAGGTAAAGGGTGATTCGGTTTCGTTTAGGGTTAGTTATCAATCCATTAGCTGGCTTAGGTGGCAGTGTTGGCCTTAAGGGCAGCGATGGCGTTGCCGAAGAGGCGATCGCCTTAGGCGCTGAACCCAAAGCCGCCTTGCGTATGATGCAGGCCCTCGAGGTTATCCGTGATTATAGTGATGACATTGAAGTCATTACCGCTTCAGGCATCATGGGTGAAGACGCCGCTAAAACACTCGGTTTTACCACGCGAGTGGTGTATCAAACTCCGGATAAAACTCAGGCACTGGATACGCAGGCCGTTGTGCGTGCGCTGCTGGATGAACCGCTGGATTTACTCCTTTTTGCCGGTGGCGATGGTACGGCCCGCGATGTTTACTCCGTATTTGAACAAGCCACTATCGACGACAAACTCCCTGTGCTCGGCGTGCCTGCTGGGGTGAAAATTCATTCCGGCGTTTACGGTATTACGCCCCATGCGTCTGGCATGGTGGTCAAGATGTTACTCGATGGCGAACTTGTCAGTTTGATGTCCGCCGATGTGATGGATATTGACGAAGTGGCTTTTCGCCAAGGCGCAGTGCGCGCTAAACGATTTGGTGAGCTCTTAGTGCCCGCCGAGCCGCGTTATGTGCAAGCGGTGAAGATGGGCGGCAAGGAAGTCGATGAACTCGTGCTGGCCGATATCGCCGCCGATGTGATCAATCAAATGGAAGATGAACTGTACATCATGGGCTCTGGCAGTACGGTTGCCTTTGTGATGGAAGAGTTAGGCCTCGATAATACCCTGCTCGGTGTTGATCTCATTCAAGATAAAAACCTTGTTGGCAGTGACTTAACCGCGAATAAATTACTCGAACTGACCCAAGATAAGCCGACTAAGTTGGTGATTACCTTAATTGGTGGCCAAGGCCATATCTTAGGGCGCGGTAATCAACAGTTGTCGCCCGAGCTCATTCGGCGCATCGGAAAAGACAATATTATTATCCTTGCCACAAAAACTAAGCTAAAAGCACTTGATGGACGACCACTAATTGTGGATAGTGGCGACCCTAAATTAGATAGCGAGCTTGGCGGCTATTATAAAGTGACGACGGGCTACCATGATTACGTTATGTATCAGGTGGCCAATCCAGATTTATTGGTCGCAGCAGATGTGTCGGCCAATCCAGTATTAATGGAGAGTTAGACCCATGTTAGAGCATTACGAAGACGCATTAGAACAGTGGATCGCCAGCGTTGTTAGCCATGGTGATGACGATGCTTTGTTTGCCTGTGGATACTTACAGGGCCATGTGGCCGTAGTGTTGTCGCAATTAGAAGCGCAGGGTGAAACGGATCTTGATGCTTTAATGCTAAAAATGACCGACTGTTTAGCGCTCGCGCGCCAAGAATTAAATGATGCCGATTATGCCTTGGTTGAACAAGCATGGACACAGCTGCAGGCAAAGATTATAGGCGAATTGGATGTTGCCTAGCTCCCAGCCGATGACTGACAACGAGCACGTGACTAATACCGAAGTAACGAGTGTAGAAATGCCTAGTGCTGAATTAGCCTGTGTGCAAACGCTCGATGCCAGCGCGGTATTTATCGGTTTAGTGAATCCTAAAACGCCCGTTAACGTCGGTGGCATTATGCGCGCATCGGGTTGCTATGGCGTCGATGGCGTATTTTACACTGGCAGGCGCTACGAGTTAGCCGCGCGTTCGGGTGCAGTGCAATACCATGTCGATACTAAAGATGCTGGCGAGCGCATTCCGCTCACGGGCGTCACTTCATTGTTAGCCGCGATTCCGGCGGACACTCAGCTTATCTGTGTCGATTTGGTGGTGGGCGCGACGCCGCTACCGGATTTTGTCCATCCCGCGAAAGCCTTTTATGTGTTTGGTCCTGAAGATGGCACCATTGGTCAAGATATTATCGATAAAGCCGATGCCGTAGTGTATGTGCCTACGGTCGGGTGTATGAATCTTGCGGCTTCGGTCAATGTGCTGTTATACGACAGATTGGCTAAATCCCACCGTGAGGCTGCAGATCTGACATCGAGCATAGGCGGCGATGCGCTGATCCGCCAGAGTCGTGATAACAACAATCGTACTCGGGTAAAAGTGGCGAGAGAATCGAGAAAGCCCCGACATATTGAGGCTAGTTGTGTAGAGCCTAGCTGTCTTGAACCTAGCAGCAGTGATAACACTATTGTTGTTACTGCCGCTTAAGCGGTTTACATAAAATATTTTAAAAAGGGATTAAGCCAAGGCTTAATCCCTTTTTTATAGCGCTCAAAAACGTTATTTTTCTAGCGATTGATTGCCTAGAGCGCTTTGCCCTTGAGCAATTTTCGCAGCCACATGCGATTGGGGTTGAGTTTACACAGAGTCGCTTTATCGAGTGGTATTGGTTCGCCGCAAAGCTGCGCCGCGAGACATTCGGCGGCAAGTGGCCCAGAACTTAACCCCCGTGAGCCTAACCCGCCGAGAATATACAGCCCTTGATGCACGGGTGCTGGCGTGGTTTGCCAGTAGTGACGACTTTCTTTCGTGAGTTGATGTTGCGCATAATCTTTAATAATTTGTGGCACATCGGGCGCGCAGCCCATCATAGGGAAATGATCCCGCGTGACCATACGCACGCCAACACGGGCATTGTTGCCACTCATGTCGATATCTTCAAGCCAAGGCTGATTGGGGTAACTCTCGTGCATTTTGGCGAGGTTTTCTTGCTGCTCCAGCGGGCAAAAATCTAAATGCTTGGGTTCTTTAACGTAACTTGCGCCAAGGGAGTGGAGTCCTTCGTGACTCGGGGTTAAATAACCGTTGGCGCACAGCACAGTCGCGAGCTGACTCAATTGAAATTGAGCTGGCACATGGCTGACTTGGCCGCGAAAAGGGCTAATTTGTAATTTGTTGCTGGCATCAAATTGCGTGAGCGCTGCGCCATTGGCGAGCACAAGTTGTGCAAAGGGGCCAAAGCGATGCTTAGCGGTGATTAAATACCAACCTTCACTTTGATGCTCAATTTCAAGGATCTCAGTCTCCAAATGGAGTTTGACCTCAGTAAGCTGCTGCGCTTTTTGTAGTGCGGCTTCGGCATATTCGTAGGGACAAACCCAGCCAGCCAGCGGATAGAAAAAGCCTGATTTGTCGATATTAATGTTCGCAAGAGAATTGGCCTGCTGCGCATCGACTCGATAGGCAATTTCACTTGGCCAGTTCTGGCTTTGAATAATTTTATCGAGTCTTAATTGGCTGCGTTCATCGTGGGCGGTTTGTAATATCCCGCAAAAATCATGGGAAATCGGCGTTTGATGTGGGGCGGGGGCAGATGTCAGCGCTTGTACTCTACGTCGACTAAATAAAAATGCCTGCTGGAAGAAGCGGCTTAATTCATCATTTTCCGGTGTCAGCAGTGGATAAATCGCCCCTTGGCGGTTGCCCGAAGCGCCTTGGCCAAGCTTGGCATCTTTACAAAAGAGCTGCGTACTTTTGCCGCGTTCCGCCAAAGACAGCGCCAAATGCGCCGAGGCTAACCCGCCGCCTATGATGGCAATCGAGCAGGGCGCGTCCGAGGATAATATTGCAGCCATAGGATTAAAGGCATAGGCTTTAGCATCTTGCTGGCGTAAGACGTGGCGCTCGTGTAACAAAATGGCATCAGGCTGATGGTTTGTCTGTATTTCAGCGCAGGTAAAATCCCTCTCCTCAAAGCCACAGGCTTGGAAACTGCTCACAGGTGTTTCGCTTAGTTCGCTTGATTCGTTTAATCCAATAGTTGCAACAGTGGCGCCATCGTCACTGAGTTTTGCCATCTGCCAATGGATCTGCTGATTTAACCCATTTTGTAGATGGGGCAATACCAGCCAGTGCTGAACGGGGTGAAGCGGAGAATGGATGAGTGAACTAAGCTGGGATTGAATATCACCAAAGTGCAGGTCGATTGTGGTACGACCGTCATCAAAAATTAATCTCTGACAACCTATAATAGCCGTCGGCTCTGTATGAAGTAAGCGTTGGGCAAGTGGCTCAAGCTCAGGCACTTTGGCTAAACAGGCGGATTGATCCCAAAGTAATTTAAGTTCGTAAGCATTAATCGGATTGGGTTCGAATACGTTAAGGAGTAATCGTTGGTTAGGGTTCGTCTGAGTGCGCCACCAAGATAAGAGTTCAAGCCCGTTACCTAAACCAATTTGCCCTAATACTAAGAGTTTTTGCTGTGAATGAGCCTCAAATACCCGCTGCTGATAAATGCTCAATTTGCTGAGATAGTGTGCATCAGTGTGAGCTGTTGCGGGATAAAGGTTGATTAATTGCGGGTAATCGCGCTTAATTTGGCAAGGTTTATTGGGCTCTGCAGTCAAAGAAATTTACTCTCGGTCTCATAATTGGCATTATTTTACTCGCCTTTATGGAAAGCTGACCACTTAATTGAGTCAAAACAGATACTATTGGCTCAGCGAAAAGTAGGTACTGACATGTACACAATGGATAGCAATAAAATGAAAAGAGTCGTGATCACCGGAATGGGTGTTGTTTCAAGTATCGGTAATAACAAGCAAGAAGTGACCGAGTCACTGAAAGCGGGCCGCAGTGGTATTACGCATTCAGCTCAGTTTGAAGAGATGCAATTACGTAGCCATGTATGGGGTGACATCAAGTTAAACCCTGCTGAGCATATCGATCGTAAGGCATTGCGTTTTATGGGTGATGCGGCAGCTTATGCCTACATTGCTATGCAAGAAGCGGTTGCCGATGCCAATTTAACTGAAGAACAGTATTCAGATCCGCGCGTAGGTTTGATTGTGGGTACAGGCGGCGCATCATCGTCTAACCAAGTACAATCTGCCGATACATTGCGTGAAAAAGGCGTTAAACGCGTAGGTCCGTATATTGTGCCTCGCATCATGTCGAGCACGGCCAGCGCTTGTTTAGCCACGCCATTTAAAATTAAAGGCATGAATTATTCTATCAGTTCAGCCTGTGCAACCAGCGCACATTGTATTGGCCACGCCGTTGAACTTATCCAAATGGGTAAGCAAGATATGGTGTTTGCCGGTGGTGCTGAAGAAGTGGATTGGACACTGACCATGGGCTTCGACGCTATGGGTGCACTGTCAACTAAGTACAATGCCACACCCGAAAAAGCCTCTCGTACCTATGATGCAGACCGTGATGGTTTTGTTATCTCTGGCGGCGGCGGTATTTTAGTGGTTGAAGAGTTAGAGCATGCTCTGGCTCGCGGCGCAAAAATTTACGCTGAAGTGATTGGTTATGGCGCGTCTTCAGACGGTTATGACATGGTGGCGCCATCGGGTGAAGGCGCTGTGCGTTGTATGCAAATGGCGATGATGGATGTCGATACCCCAATCGATTACATCAATACTCACGGCACTTCAACGCCAGTGGGCGACGTGCGTGAATTAGAAGCGCTACGTGAAGTTTTCAAAGACAAGTGCCCACCGATTGCATCGACTAAGTCTATGACAGGTCATGCATTAGGCGCCGCAGGCGTACATGAAGCGATTTACAGCTTAATCATGATGGAAAACAGCTTTATTGCCCCAAGCATCAATATCGAAAATCTGGACGAAGCGGCGAAAGATATGCCTATCGTGCGTGAATATCGCGATGCTGAGCTGACTACAGTCATGAGTAACAGCTTTGGTTTTGGCGGTACAAACGCCACGTTAGTGATGCGCAAATTCAAATAAGTTTGTTTATCAAACACGATAGAAGGGAAGCTTAGGCTTCCCTTTTTTATGGGCGTTTTTTGTAAACCTGTTGCATCGACAAGGATTTATCCCATTAGTCTTGTTAGAATACCGAGCATCTTGATGCCTTCCATTCCCACTTTTTTTAGATCAGGTGCCCATGAAGATTTTAGTCGATGAAAATATGCCCTATGTTGAACCGCTATTTGGCGATCTCGGGGAAATTATTCCTGTTAATGGCCGCACGTTAACCGCAGCGCAAGTGCGCGGTGCCGATGTGTTATTAGTGCGCTCAGTCACCAAAGTGAATGCCGAGTTGCTCTCGGGCAATCATCAACTGAAGTTTGTCGGCAGTGCCACTATAGGCACAGATCATGTGGATTTAGCCTACCTTGCCGAGCATAATATCCCCTTCTCTAATGCACCAGGTTGCAATGCGACTGCGGTTGGGGAGTTTGCTTTTATCGCTATGCTGGAGTTAGCACAGCGGTTTGATTCGCCGCTTAAGGGTAAGGTCGTCGGCATAGTGGGCGCGGGCAATACCGGTACTGCAACAGCTAAATGCTTGCAAGCCTACGGTATTAACGTGTTGCTTAACGATCCCATTAAAGCTGCAGAGGGCGATCCACGCAGTTTTGTGAGTTTAGAGACCATCATGGCGCAGGCCGATATCATCAGTTTACATGTGCCCATCACGCGAACGGGCGAGCATAAAACCAAACATTTATTCGATGAGGCGCGCTTAAAGGCGCTCAAACCCAATACTTGGTTAGTTAATTGCTGTCGTGGCGATGTGATAGATAACAAAGCACTTATCAGAGTTAAACGCCAGCGTGATGGTCTTAAATTAGTGCTCGATGTGTGGGAAGGCGAGCCAACACCGATGCCTGAACTGGTGCCACTGGCTGAATTTGCCACCCCGCATATTGCAGGTTACAGCTTAGAAGGTAAGGCGCGCGGCACTTTTATGCTCTATCAAAAGCTGTGTCAGTTACTTAATATTGCTGCCGATAAAAGTCTGCTGGATCTCTTGCCAAGCTTTAACATTAAGGCGGTCGAACTTGCGACCGCGCCGAATGAAAAAGCGTTATTACAGCTCGCGCGTTTTGTCTATGATTTGCGCGATGATGACAAGATGTTCAGAAATACATTCTTAAATGAGAATGGCTTCGACACTATGAGAAAAAATCACCAACATAGACGCGAATTTAGTGCATTGGCGCTGGCTTATGACGGTCAATCTGAGGTAGATTGGTTGTCCAATTTAGGTTTTTCAGGAGTCGGTCAGTAGCTATGTCACAGGAATTTAATGTTGTCGTTTTAGGTGCATCGGGCGCAGTGGGTCAAACTATGATAGAGATCCTCGAAGAGCGTAATTTCCCGGTTGCCAATTTGTACCCTTTAGCCAGTAGCCGCAGCGCCGGTGAAACGGTCAGCTTTCATGGCAAACAAATTACCATTCTCGACGTAGAAACCTTCGATTGGACCCAAGCTCAAATTGGTTTCTTCTCTGCAGGAGGTGATGTTTCCGCCAAATGGGCACCGATTGCCGCTGAAGCAGGCTGTGTTGTGATTGATAACACCTCTCACTTTAGATACGACATCGATATTCCTTTGGTTGTACCTGAAGTGAATCCGCATGCTATCGCTGATTTCCGCAATCGCAATATCATTGCTAACCCAAATTGCTCAACCATTCAAATGCTGGTGGCACTTAAGCCAATTTATGATGCCTATGGTATCAGCCGCATTAATGTGGCAACGTACCAGTCAGTATCGGGCACAGGTAAAAAAGCCATTGAAGAATTAGCGCATCAGTGCACTAAATTACTGCAAGGTTTACCTGCTGACGCTGAAGTCTATCCAAAACAAATTGCTTTTAACGTATTGCCACAAATCGATAAATTTATGGATAACGGTTATACCAAAGAAGAAATGAAAATGGTCTGGGAAACCCAGAAGATTTTCGGTGACGATGAGATTTTAGTGAATGCGACCGCCGTACGTGTGCCTGTGTTTTATGGTCACTCAGAAGCCATTAATATCGAAACTCGTCAGCCTGTTGATGCCGAAGACGTTAAAGCTTTACTGCGTAATGCCGAAGGAGTGGTATTGTTTGAATCCGATGATGATTATCCAACAGCAGTGACAGATGCCGCAGGAACCGATCCGGTTTATGTGGGTCGCATTCGTAAGGATATTTCTCATTCTCACGGGATTAATTTGTGGGTCGTGTCAGACAATATTCGTAAAGGCGCAGCCTTGAACAGTGTGCAAATTGCCGAGATCTTAGTGAGAGATTATTACTAAGCATTAGATTGCATTTGATGCCCATTGAAAAGCCTGCTGTCAGCAGGCTTTTTTTGTTTTACAATTGTGAACAGTAGCAGGGCGGGGATTTCTGGTTTATAGTAATCTCAATAAATACAATTGCCTAAAGCCTGTTATCAGTGAGATAACTTTATAGCGCTTCAAAGGGAAGGATTGATGAAATTTCGCACTTCGTATCTTGTGGGTCTAATGGCCACTGTTTTAGCTGTTTCTTCTACCGCTTATTTTATTGATCCCGCCGTTGCTGCAGATACACCAAGATTAAAACCCTTAAAAATCATGGGGCCAGACGGACAGATCCGTCAAGTTAACCATCAATATGGTCCAACGACATCGAAAGACACTTTTTGGAGCATAGCGCAAAAAGTCCGTCCTGATGCCAGTGTTAGCGTCTATCAGGTGATGGCCGCCTTATACGATGCTAACCCTCATGCGTTTAACTCTGCCAGTTATAACAGTTTAGAACGCGGTATGATCCTGCTCATTCCGTCTAAAGAAGTCATGCTGTCGATCCCCAATCGTATGGCGATAGCCAGAGCAGAGCAAAGTGATAGACAATCTCGGGCTCCGGCGAAAGCAGCGTCTAAACCGCCAGCTAAGGTGACGACAGCAAAAGCGCCAGTCACGGCTCCTGCGGTGATTGTTGAAACGAAAGTGACACCACCTAAAGCGGTTGTTGAAACACCTGTTCCAGAAAAGCCCAAGATGCTGAGTTCAGATGTGACGGCGCGGTTAGAAGCGGCAGAAAGCAAAAATCTGTCATTAACCGATGAATTAGCCCGCACGCAAGATCAACTCTCAGTGCGCACTTCAGATGTTGAAGCGCTAAAAGTTAAAGTTGAAGAATTAAATCAACGGATTGCTGTGCTGGAAGAAACACTTCAAGCCAGTAAACTACAAAACCAAGCCTTGAAAGCCGAAGTTGAAGCTGCGCAAGTACCAGAGACGACAGCTGTTGAAGCTGAAGTAGAGGCAGAGGCACCGATTGAGCCCGATGACTTGTGGCGCAATATCCTTAACAGTCCTGTGTTATTGATTGCCGCGGCTGTGATCCCTGCCTTGTTCTTACTGCTTGCTGTGTTCTGGTTCCTGCGCCGTAAACGCAATAAAGAACGTCGTGAAATGCAGACACAAGAAGCGGTTATGGCCGCCGGTGCCGCTGGGATTGCGGGTACCGCCATCATGGATATGGATGATGACGATTTAGACGATATGGCGGTACATTTAGATTCTGACCATGCGGACTCCATCGATAGTCTTCTTGATATGGGCAGTGTCGATTTACAACCTGAGCAAGATTTGACTGACTCCCACGATCAGATGGATATGGCTTCTGAAATGTTTGTCGATCCGGGGATCTCTGCCGAACCAGAGGTTGAAGACGAAGGGCAATCTCTTGATGACCTGTGGGCCGAAGCCATGGGCGATCAGGAAGAGGATATTGTTGAGGAGAAACCTAAATCTGGCAATATTCTTGAGGAAGCCGATCTTGATGCACTATTAGCGGGCCTAGGTTCTGACGACAGCACTTCTGACGACAGCACTTCTGAAGACAGCACCGAAGCCGAAGAGGATTTAAGTGAATTAGAGCGTAACTTTGCGAGCGATTTAGCTCAAGAAGATGACAGTAATGATGTTACTTCTAACCTGAATGATGTTGAAGTCGCAGACACTAAACCTGCCGATGAAGCCATCGCGGATGACGATGATCTTGATGCATTACTTGCCGAGTTTAGTGTTCCTGCAGAAGATACTGAGATTGCACAAGCGCCTGCACCAGACGTTGTTGCGTCTGATGATGAAGATCTCAGTGCTGCCATCGCGGCAGAACTCGGTGATGAGCTAGATGATGAACTTAGCGGAGAAGACGTTGATGATATCGATGCCTTATTAGCTGATTTCGATAAACCAACGCCAGCCGCTGAACCTGAAGTCGAGCCTGATCTTGGCGCTGAAATTGCTGCTGAACTAGATGCGGAGCTTAATGAACTGGGCGTAGAAGACACCGATGACATCGATGCCCTATTAGCAGATTTTGATAAACCAGTAGAACCTGAAGTTGAACCTGATCTCGGCGCTGAAATTGCCGCTGAATTAGACACTGAGCTTAATGAACTGGGCGTAGAAGATACCGACGACATTGATGCCCTGTTAGCCGATTTCGATAAACCTGCAGAACCTGAAGTTGAACCCGACCTCGGCGCTGAAATTGCCGCAGAGTTAGACGCTGAGCTTGATGAGCTGGGTGTGGAAGATACCGATGATATTGATGCTCTGTTAGCGGATTTTGATAAACCGACGCCAGCGGTTGAACCTGAAATCGCGCCCGATATTCGTGCTGAAATTGCCGCTGAGTTAGACGATGAGCTTAATGAATTAGGCGTAGAAGAATCCGATGATATTGATTCACTACTGGCGAGTTTTGATGCTGAGCCTGAACTCAAAGTCGATGCAGAAGATGATGATATCAGTGCAGAAATCGCAGCAGAATTAGAAGCTTCGTTACCGGAAGACATAAAAGGTGAAGCGTCAGGTGATGATGATTTAGATGCACTCTTAGCTGAGTTTGATGTGCCGGAGCAATTGGATGCCGATGAAGATGAATTCGACTTTGATATGGAAACGGCGCAGCTCGATTCAGAAGACAATTCAGTTGACGAAGATAATTTACTTAAAGGCATTGGTGCGGCTCACTCTATCGATGGCACCGATGATACTTTTACATTAGTCGAGGAATTGAGTGACGATAACGACGCAGATGTATTAGCGACGGCCGCAGTCACTTTGGCCGCTGCTGCAGCCGCGGCCAGTGTTAAAGAAAAAGAATCTTCTTTCTTTAATGATTTAAAAGCCAATAAGAGCAAAGATCCCCATGTGCTCGATTGGGACTCAGAGCTAGATTTTGCGCCTAAGGCTAAGCCTGCGGCAACGCAAGCAGATGTAACGGCTAATGATGTTGAGCCTAACAAAGATGCCACAGCGGTCGATTATGCTTCTCAAGAGAAGCCCATTAAGGCTACGCGTAACGATATTGATTTTAGTGAAGATTTTAAACTTGATATCAAAGAAGACGCGGATGATTTGGACCTTGAGCAAGGGCTAGACTTAAGTGACGATAATGTGCTCGCCGCTTTTACAGCCAATACAGATTATGACGATGAAGATGTGTTGACGTCGGAAGACAGTTTCTCTCTGGTCGATGATCATAATCTTACCGTCGATGAAGCCTTGGCTGCACTCGATGCCCAGGAGTCGCGAAAAGCGCAGAAAAAGTTTGTTCCTGACCATGATTTAACCAGTTTTCAAAATGAAAACGGTTTTATCGACATCGACAAGTTGCTGAATGATGCCGATGAAGAGGGGGCTGATACCGATTTGTATTCGGAAGTTGACGTTGAGATGAGTGATGTCGGTGCCTTAATCGGTGATGCCGCGATGATCGATGTTGATGATGAAGAAAACTCAGTCAACGCTAAGCTGGATTTAGCGCGTGCTTATATCGAAATTGACGACAGCGACAGTGCGAAAGCCCTGCTCAAAGAAGTGCAAATTGACGGTAACGAGCGCCAGCAGGATGAAGCTGGACGTTTGCTCAAAGAGATTAGTTAATCCCGGTTGAGAGTGTTTCAATCTAACGGCGCCTTCAGCGCCGTTTTTTTTATGGGCTGCTGTGATAAAATGCGCCGCTAAATCAATTGTGAGGATAAGTGGATGCGGATTGCATTAGGTATTGAATATGACGGTAATGGTTATTTTGGCTGGCAACGTCAGGCCGAAGTCGATTCAGTACAAGGGCAATTAGAACGGGCGTTATCGATAGTGGCCAATGAGCCTATCGGCGTCTTCTGCGCTGGCCGTACCGATGCGGGCGTGCATGCCACAGGCCAAGTGGTCCATTTTGAAACCAATGCTATTCGTAATGAAGGCGCATGGACCTTAGGGGTGAATGCTAATTTGCCCGACAATATTGCCGTTCGTTGGGTCAAAGAAGTCGACGACAGTTTCCATGCGCGCTTTTCGGCCACCGCCAGACGCTACCGCTATGTGATTTATAATCACACTTTTCGGCCTGGGATTTTACGCCATGGTGTAAGCCATTATCACGGCAATATCGATGCTGACAAAATGCACCAAGCGGCACAGGCACTCTTGGGTGAGCAGGATTTTACCAGCTTTCGCGCTGTCCAGTGTCAGTCGAAAACACCGTTTCGTAATGTGCATTGCGTTAATGTCACGCGCCAAGGTATGTATGTGATTGTTGATATCGCTGCGAATGCTTTCTTGCATCACATGGTGCGCAATATTGTCGGTTCATTGTTAGAAATCGGTCTAGGTAATCAGCCACTGACTTGGATGGGCGATTTGCTCGCGTTAAAAGACAGAAACCAAGCCGCAGCAACGGCTAAACCCCATGGACTCTATTTAGTTGATGTGACTTATCCAGAACAATATCAATTACCTAAGCTCGCCCTTGGGCCATTATTCATGTTGGATTGAAAAGATCTTATTTGAGAGATAATCGAATACGAGGATATACGGACATGCTTACAGTACCAGCGTCAAATGCAGCATTGGAACAGTGGTTGGATTATTTGCTATCTATACATCCAATCGAAATCGATATGGGGTTAACCCGTGTCTCTAAGGTCGCGCAAACCCTTGGTCTTTTGGATTTAGGTCAAACCAAGATAGTGACAGTGGCGGGGACGAACGGCAAAGGCACCACCTGCGCCATGCTCGAAAATATTCTGCGCTTATCGGGTTTGACTGTGGGCGTATACAGTTCGCCACACATGCTGAAGTACAACGAGCGAGTGCGTATCAATGGTAGCGATGTCAGTGATAGCGGTTTTGTTACGGCATTTGAGCAAATTGAAGCCGCGCGCGGCGATATTTCTCTGACCTTTTTTGAGTACGCTACGCTTGCAGGCTTGATACTCTTTAAAACCGCTCAGCTTGATGTGGTTATCTTAGAAGTCGGTTTAGGTGGACGGTTAGATGCCACCAATATTATCGATGCCGACATTAGCGTACTGACGTCGGTCGATTTAGACCATGAAAGTTATCTCGGTAATACCCGTGAGCTTGTGGGCCGTGAAAAGGCGGGCATTTTCCGCCGTGGTAAACCTGCCATTGTCGGTGAACCCAACTTGCCACACACTGTCAATGATGTCGCCAATGAGGTTGGCGCCATCTTGTATCGCGTCGGTAACGAATTCAGTTATCAAGCCCATGGCAATCTGTGGGATTTTCAAGGTCAAGTGCTCAAACTGCACGATTTAGCGTTACCAACTTTGCCATTACCTAATGCGGCGACTGTATTGGCAGTGATTGAGCAGGGCTGGCCGGATATCACGCCTTCAATTATTGCTGAGGGTATTAGCACGGCTCGGTTAACGGGTCGATTAGAGCGGGTGAGTGAGCAGCCGTTAGTGTTACTCGATGTTGCCCATAATCCCCATGCGGCGCGGTTTTTGGTACAACAGTTAGCGCCAATCGTTGTGGGTAAGCGCGTGTTCGCCCTTTGCGGCATGCTGAAGGATAAAGATATTGCAGGTGTGTTGCCTGTGATCAATCCACTGATCGACACTTGGTATTTGGTCAGTCTGCACGGTGAGCGTGGCGCGAGTTCGGCCATGCTACGCAAAACATTAGCCACTGAGGCTGCTGCATTTGAGTTTGAGGACATATCTGAGGCTTGGTCTGCATTAAAAGCGCAAATTAACCCAGATGATGTGGTAATTGTGTTTGGCTCCTTTTACACTGTGGCAGGTTTTAAGTCTCAATTTATGCAGGAAGTCAGTTTTGTCTAGCCAGTTTCATAATCGTTTAGTCGGCACTGTGGTGCTGGTTGCGCTTGGGGTAATTTTTTTGCCGGATATTTTGGATGGCAAAAAAGATCGCCAAGAAGAGCAGTTTTCCGAAATTCCTTTGCGCCCGACCGTGATTGAGCAGCAAAAAGCCGACGATGATATGTTTGAAGTCTTGTCAGCCGAGGATGCTGCCGCGCTGAATGGGACTGAGGTCGCCTTAGCCGAAATGCCAGTTAATGCTGACAATGAAAAGTCTGCCGTTGCGCCAGTAATCGAAGTCGCAAAGCAAGATGTTAAGAAAGACGTTAAGCCTGATGTTAAAAAAGCAGAGCCTAAGCCTGAAACGAAACCTGAAGCTAAAAAAGAGCCGCCTAAAGCCACTGTAAAAACTGAGCCGGCTAAAAAAGCGGACGCTAAAGCGACTACTGTGGCTAAGGCTGAAAAGCCTAAAGCAGAAACGCCCAAAGCCAGTGCAGCCAAAGAGGATGCCGTTAAAGTGGTCAGCCGTGACAGCTTGAAAAGTGGCTTTACCTTGCAGCTTGGCAGTTTTAACAACGCAACGAATGTTAAAGCCTTGGTTGCACAGCTGCGTAAGAGTGGTTTTAAAGCGTACACTATTCCTGAAAACCCTAAAGATGGCGTATTAACTAAAGTGTTTGTCGGACCCGATGTGTCTGAGGCAAAGCTGAAGAAAGTACAAGTTGAGGTGGAAAACCTTACACGTCTCAAGGGCTGGATTGTTCCTTTTAATCCCTTAGAATCTTAATGGTGATACAACACACGAGACTGAAAATGATTTATTTACCTCACTAGGGGTGAGAATCGTTTCAGTCTCTGGTAGAATCGCGCCGTCTTAAAGCCCATGTCGGAAAGCCATCTCAATGGTTTGGATTGATTACGCTATCATATTCGTCATCGGATTATCGACTCTCATCAGTCTGATCCGTGGATTTGCCAAAGAAGCCATGTCCTTAGTGGTATGGTTTGCGGCTTTCTTTGTTGCCAGCCAATTTTACCAAGATCTTGCCGTTCACTTAACACAAATGAACGATGAGATGCTGCGTAATGGCGTTTCTATTGCCATCCTCTTTATTACCACTTTGGTACTCGGTGCCTTAGTTAACTATATTCTCGGACAACTTGTTGTCAAAACCGGATTATCTGGCACTGACAGGCTTTTGGGCTTGTGCTTCGGTGCTATTCGAGGCGCGCTTATTGTGAGCGCCTTGTTGTTTTTCATGGATGCTTTCACAGGATCTCCCAACTCCCAATGGTGGAAAGATTCTGTGCTAGTACCCGAATTTGGCGTTGTTATTCAATGGTTTTTTGACTATTTGGAAAATACCTCCAGCTTTGTACCCAAACTATAAGAAAGAAAATAAAATAATCCTAAGTGATAGAACATCTTACAATGAGGAAGCTTACCCATGTGTGGTATCGTCGGAATAGTTGGCCAATCATCGGTTAATCAGACCATTTATGATGCACTGACAGTGTTGCAGCACAGAGGTCAGGATGCGGCAGGTATTGTGACCATTGATCGTGGTGCTTTCAGACTACGTAAAGCCAATGGTTTGGTTAAAGACGTTTTTGAAGTCAAACATATGCAACGCCTACAAGGTAATGCTGGTATTGGCCATGTGCGTTATCCAACTGCGGGCAGTTCAAGCGCATCTGAAGCGCAGCCTTTCTATGTTAACTCGCCATTTGGGATCTCATTAGCCCATAACGGTAACTTAACCAACACAGTCGAATTAGCCGAAGGGCTTATCAAAAAACGTCGCCATGTGAACACCACTTCGGATTCTGAAGTCTTGTTAAACCTGTTGGCCGACGAACTGCAAAAAACCACGAGTTTGACCCTGACGTCGGAAGAAGTGTTCGATGCGGTCGCTAACGTACACCAACAAGCTCGTGGCGCCTACGCGGTAGTTGCCATGATTATTGGTCAAGGCTTAGTCGCGTTCCGTGACCCATTTGGTATTCGTCCTTTAGTATTAGGTAAGCACGAAACCGCCACTGGCACTGAATACATGGTCGCTTCTGAAAGCGTGGCACTCGATGCAGTTGGCTTTGAAGTGATGCGTGATGTAGCACCGGGTGAAGCGATTTATGTTTCAATTGACGGCCAGCTGTATACCCGTCAATGTGCCGCCGAGCCTAGCTATGCACCTTGTATCTTCGAATTCGTCTATTTTGCCCGTCCAGATTCGACGATCGACAAAGTGTCTGTATATGCAAGTCGCGTCAACATGGGCGCTAAGCTTGGCGAGAAGATTAAGAAGGAATGGTACGATCACGATATCGACGTGGTTATTCCTATTCCTGAAACCTCTTGTGATATCGCGCTGGAAATTGCCCGTTGCATGGACTTACCGTACCGCCAAGGTTTTGTGAAAAACCGTTATATTGGCCGTACCTTCATCATGCCTGGTCAACAGGAGCGCAAGAAGTCAGTGCGTCGCAAGTTGAATGCGATTAACACTGAATTCAAAGGCAAAAATGTCCTGTTGGTGGATGACTCTATCGTTCGCGGTACGACCTCTGAGCAAATCATCGAAATGGCCCGTGAAGCAGGTGCTAAGAAAGTGTACTTTGCCTCTGCCGCACCAGAAATTCGTTTCCCGAACGTGTACGGTATTGATATGCCAACGTCGAATGAGCTTATTGCACACGGTCGTGATGCCGATGAAATCGCCAAGTTAATTGGTGCTGATGGCATTATTTTCCAAGACTTGCCAGATTTAATTGAAGCGGTAAGAATGGAGAATCCTGCGATTAAACGTTTCGAAACGTCCGTATTTGATGGTCACTACATCACGAACGACGTTGACCAAGCGTATTTAGATCACTTGACGCAACTGCGAAATGACGATGCTAAAGCCGATCGAAATAAAGATATTGGCACTAACTTAGAGCTGCATAACGTCTGTCACCCATAAGGATTGTGGGTAATTCAGTATCGTAAAGTTTGTGTCCTTTTTGTTCTAAACGATACAAAAAAAGCCAGTGAGAAATCACTGGCTTTTTAATGGCTTATATTTGCTTAACGGATCATCGTGATAACGTCTACGTATTTATGCGTTGCGCTGTTTCAGTCATTACATTTTCTTCAGCGTGCTTACGTTCAACCCAGTAATCCGCATTTTTAATACCCAGTTTTACCGGATCAAAAAGTGGCTCAATGCCAAGTGCCTGCTGTGATTCATAATCTTTAAGGCAAGTGAATGCGGTTTTCCTCAATAGAATAATGGCAATAATATTGAGCCATGCCATGAGTCCAACACCAATGTCGCCCATTCCCCAAGCCATATCAGCCGTTTTAACTGTGCCGTATACGGTTGAGCCAATGATCACGACTTTGAGAACGACCATGAACCAAGGATGATTTACTTTACGGTTAATATAGGCAATGTTGGTCTCGGCAATGTAGTAATAAGCCACTATGGTCGTAAAGGCGAAGAAGAACAGTGCGATAGCCACAAAGATATTGCCAAATCCTGGCATCATACTTTCCATTGCCGTTTGTACGTAGCCTGGTCCTGCAGCGACTCCGGCAATGCCGGTATAGAGCGCCGCACCGTCTGGGCCCTGAACATTATACAGTCCTGTAATGAGCAGCATGAAACCAGTTGCAGAGCAAACGAATAAGGTGTCGATATACACAGAAAAAGCTTGAACTAACCCTTGTTTGGCTGGATGGCTTACCGCCGCTGCAGATGAGGCATGTGGCGCTGTACCTTGACCCGCTTCGTTGGAGTAAATACCCCGCTTTACCCCCCACATGATGGCTAAGCCTAAAATGGCACCAAAACCCGCATCAAAGCCAAAGGCACTTTTGATAATTAACCATAAAATACCCGGTAGCTGGCCAATATTTAGCGCTATGATGACACAAGCCACTATGATGTAACCCAGTGCCATAAAGGGGACGACGGCACTGGCAAAGTGAGCGATACGTTTTACACCGCCAAAAATGATAAAACCAAGAAGCATGGCCAGTATGGCTGCCGTCACATTAGGATCTATGTTGAAAGCGGTTTTTAAACTTGAACCTATCGAGTTAGCTTGTACGCCTGGCAGCAGGATCCCGCAAGCAAATATGGTCGCAATTGCAAATACCCATGCATACCATTTCATGCCTAAGCCTTTTTCAATATAAAAAGCAGGCCCACCACGATACTCGCCATTGATTTTTTCTTTATAGACTTGACCTAAGGTAGATTCAACGAAGGCGGAGCTGGCACCGAGAAAGGCAACCATCCACATCCAAAATAAAGCGCCAGGACCACCAAAGGTGATTGCTGTGGCAACCCCTGCAATGTTACCTGTACCGACTCGGCCCGCTAATGTCATCGCGAGTGCTTGAAAAGACGACACTCCCGCATCAGTACTCTTACCATCAAACATCAGGCGGATCATTTCTGGCAGATGGCGCAGCTGTAAAAATCGAGTGCGAAGGGAGAAATAGAGCCCGACACCTAGGCAAAGAAAAATAAGTGCAGGGCTCCAAATTACACTATTGATCGCGTTGACAATCTCATTCATAGACTCCGATTCCTTTATTGTGTTGTTTTAGCAGAGTTTTTAGGTTTACGGTTATTCAACAGATGTTGAGTTAGGACATTCACTTTTGATTAAGACATTTTTTGTAAATATCCAAGATACTCAACATAACTATTTTTTAGGGAGCTTCATAGTTAAAGTGTTAAATATTTGAAACCAATGTGTTTTGAAATTGAGTTTTAGCATGGATAAATAGAGCAGAGGGGCGAGTTAACTCGAAATACGGTAGTGATTTATTATGAATGTCAGTTATCCCATTACCCAAAGTAGCATCCATACGCCGAATAAGCTGCTTAAGCTATGGCGCGTGATTTGGTGGCTGAGTAATAGAGATAAACTCACAGCAATAGGAATGACGAGAATGAATCCCCATGCTAACGGCATATCGATGATTTTCATTTGTCCCAGCCAGGTACTGGTGAGCATGCTTATTGCGAGTAACATTAAGCTATGGAATATCAATAACTGATTGAATCTTAATATTAATGCTGGAGTTATTGTCATAGCCTGTCGCGCATTTATTGCAAACTGTCTCATAGTCACTCCTTAGTTATTTAGTGTATCTTATGCATTGTTGAGAATCATTCGCAATTGAATTTACACTTAAGCTTTTACATTTAAGCTCGGTTTACTACAGAAATTTGCACTCAACTGGCGTTTGGGCTAAATTATACTGTAATTATATCCAGTACTTGGTGTTTGTATGATTCTCTATATCGCAGAAAAACCTAGCCTAGGGCGGGCCATTGCCGATGTATTGCCTAAACCCCATAAAAAAGGCGATGGATTTATCGAAGCCGCCAATGGCGATTGTGTGTCTTGGTGCGTTGGTCACTTGCTCGAGCAAGCAGAACCTGATGCCTATAATCCCGAATTTAAGTCTTGGAAATTCGAGCATTTGCCAATAGTGCCAGACAAGTGGCAACTAAAACCTAAGGCTGCGACCCGCAGCCAACTCACAGTGCTAAAACGATTAGTCAAACAAGCCAACACGCTGGTTAACGCGGGCGATCCCGACCGCGAAGGGCAGTTACTCGTTGATGAAGTGATTGCCTATCTTGGCGTGACGGGGGACAAGCTACATCAAACCCAGCGTTTACTGATCAGTGACTTAAACCCACAAGCTGTAAAACGGGCTCTAACGCAGCTACGCAGCAATCGCGAGTTTATTCCTTTATCCACATCGGCCTTAGCTCGCAGTCGTGCCGATTGGCTCTATGGCATGAATATGACGCGTGCGTACACCATCCAAGGTAAAAAGGTCGGTTATCAAGGCGTGTTATCCGTCGGCCGAGTACAAACGCCATTGCTTGGGCTAGTGGTGCGCCGTGATGAAGAGATTGCCCACTTTCAATCTAAACCTTTTTATGAAGTACTGGCGCATTTGGCGACCGAGAAGCAAGAAACCTTCAGCGCCAAGTGGCAACCTAGCGAAGCTTGTCAGCCTTATATGGATGAAGAAGGACGAGTGTTAGTGAGAGGGTTAGCGCAAAATGTGGTGAGTCGCATCAGTGATAAACCCGCCTTAGTCACTCAATTAGTGGCTAAGGACAAGAAACAGAATCCGCCATTGCCCTTCAGCTTATCCGCGTTGCAAATTGATGCGGCCAAACGGTTTGGCATGAGTGCTAAGGATGTGCTCGATACCTGCCAGAGTTTGTATGAACGCCATAAACTCATTACTTACCCACGCTCCGACAGTCGTTATTTACCCGTTGAGCAACATAACCTTGCGCCTTTGGTACTTAAGGCGATAAGTGACGGTGCTGCTGAGTTATTGCAAGGTGCTGATGCACCCGATCCCCGTCTTAAATCTAAAGCATGGGATGATAAAAAAGTGGACGCCCATCACGCAATCGTCCCCACAGAGAAGACGGCTAACTTATCTAGCTTGAGTCAGCGTGAGAGGCAGTTATATCTTCATGTTGCTCGCCAGTACTTAGCCCAGTTTTATCCGGCTTATTGTTACAGTGAAACCACAGTGCAAGTGACAATCGAGGGGGGCTTATTTAATACCAAGGCGCGTCAGGATAAATCCCTCGGCTGGAAGCAACTCTTTGCCCGCCAAGAGCCAAATGGCAGTAAGGCGAGTGGCAACAAGTCGACGGAAGAAAGCGCAGGTAAGGACGATGAGGAGAATGACGAGTTTATCGGCCAATTACCGCCTTTGAAATTGGGACAGGCTTTGCATTGTACTCGAGGCGAATTGTTAGAGAAAAATACTCAACCACCAAAGGCCTTTACCGATGCCACTTTACTCGGAGCTATGACGGGTATTAGCCGTTATGTGACCGATCCTGAGATCCGTAAAATTCTTAAAGAAACCGACGGATTAGGTACAGAGGCTACCCGTGCAGGTATTATCGAATTGCTGTTCAAACGCGGTTTTTTACAACGCTTAGGTAAATCTATTGTCTCGACAGACGTGGGGAAAGGATTGATTAACAGCTTGCCCGCGAGTGCGACTACGCCGGATATGACAGCGCTTTGGGAAGCGAGTCTGAATGGCATTTGCCATAAAGAAACCTCTTATCAAGCCTTTATGCAGCCACTGCTCGGCACCTTATCCACGCTTATCCAGAATGCAGGCGCACAACTGCCAACCGCGCTTAATGGTTTACAAGGCCAAGGTTATCGTAAAACGGCAAGTAATAAATCTGGTTATCGTAAGTCGTATTCTAAAAAATCAAGTTCAGCGAAAGGTATAGGTACAACAAAAACGATGGTTCCAACAAATATGCTTCCCAAAAGACCAGTTCCAAAAGTTCGGTAACTCGATCAACTAGTCGTTCAGCTTATAATTGCCGCAAATCTACAACAGCAGTGTAATGACACACTTGTTGCATATATGTCGTTATTGTCTTTTGATGTAATAACGACATTTAATTTATCTAACGGTATTTAACAACCGATAATCACGATATTTCGAGATTGCCTGATCCGTATCTAAAAAACACCTTGATTTTCAGCTTTTCCTCCCGGTGGCATATAACCTGCTTACTATTGATTGGGGAAAATAATATATCAAATAAATCATGTGATTATATATGGTTTCGCTGAATTTAAAGGTAGATGAAATGAAAAAGACATTGCTCGCTTTGATGATCCCAAGCTTATTGTTAATGGGACCTGCTCAAGCCGTTGAGTTGTATAATGACCAAACTAACAGCGTTAACATGATAGGTTGGTTAGGTTTTGCCGCGTTAAATGATGGTCATGAAACTTCCGTTATAGATAATTTTTCTCGTGTTGGTTTTCGTTTCGACCGTCAAGAGAAAAATGGCTGGAGTTCCTTTGCCCATACGGAATGGGGTATCAATATGGTGACCAGTGATGACGGCCTTATATACACGCAAGGCCAAGGTGGCGGTCAGTTATCTGCATCTAAAAATTCAGATTTTTTATTCAATCGACTGGGTTATGTTGGGATGTCCCATGAGAAATGGGGAAAGATCAGTTTTGGTAAGCAATGGGGGGCTTACTATGATGTTGCTTACACAACCGATGTGCTCAATGCTTTTACGGGGTGGTCTGTGGGGGCCTATACCTTCGGTGACGGTGGTTTAACAGGGGCAGGACGTGCCGATGCTGCGCTGCAATATCGTAATACTTTTGGTAATCTACATGTCGCAGTGCAGTATGCCTCTAAACAAAATAGCGATGTTGCCTTGTATGATGGCAGTGGTGCTCCCTTGAAAGATGGTTCCGAATTGAGTTTCGAACCTAGCTACGGTGCAAGTGTAACTTACAACTTTACTGATAAATTTAAAGTGCTAGCGGGATTTAATCGTGGTGATTTTACCGGAAATCTTGCAGGCCAAGAGGTTGATAACACTAATCAAATTATTGGTATAGGCGCCCAATACGGTAGTTTCTATCAATATGCTCCAGGTCGTGATGCTGACGGTTTATACGTAGGTTTTAACGCCCATAAGAGTGAGCAAAACGAATTAGTGGGCGGAGATTTATATGATTCAACTGGAGCAGAGTTTATTGTTGCTTATCAGTATGATAATGGTTTCGTTCCAACAGTATTACTGACATATCAAGATCTTGATACCGATGTAGATACTGCGATCCAAGGAAAATGGACACGCCAATTTGCAGTGTTAGGTCTGCATTATCGCTATAGCCGCGACACAATTATGTACGTTGAGGCCAAAATAGATTTCAGCAGTATGGATGATAAAGCCTATGAAGATCTACAAGATAACAACTATGCGGTGGGAATCCGTTATTTCTTCTAGATCCTATGGTTATCATTAATTTTTCAAAGGTCACTTATGTGACCTTTGTTATTTATGCACTTTGTTAACCGATGCTTTCTATTTTTGTTATAGAGCACTCGTTAGCCTTGAAAGATTATACAATCCCCAGTTTCTTCATTTTGCTGCGCAGGGTATTGGCATTGATGTCCAATAACTCAGCCGCACCTCCTGGACCATAGAGTTTTCCACCTGTAATCCGCAGTGCATGACTAATATATTTTCTGGTCATAACATCAAGGGGCACAAGTTTATCGCTCGCATAGTTTGGATCTATGATAACGGTTTGATTTGCTTGGGTCGTAATTTCCTCACCCTGATGTGGAGCAAGGAAGCTAAAATCTAACGGTCCTGAAGGTTGTTGTATTATCGCCCGTTCGAGCACGTTAATGAGTTCTCGGACATTTCCTGGCCAAGCGTATTGATTCAGAATATTCAATTGTTCCGGTGTAACTCTTGGTAATTGAGGCAGGTTGAACTTTGAACTCAGTTGCTCGATAAAATGCTGTACGAGTAAAGGAATGTCTGTACGTCTTTGTCTTAATGAAGGGATTTCAATAGGGAATATAGCTAAGCGATACCAAAGATCCTCCCGAAACACTTCTCTGTGTATCATAGCTTGTAAATTTCTATGGGTGGCAGCCACTATACGAATATCAAGCTGTACAGCATCATGCCCACCCACACGGGTAATACTGCTATTTTGAAGTACACGGAGTAATCGAACTTGTGCGGATAGTGGTAGCTCACCAATTTCATCGAGGAAGATAGTGCCGCCATTGGCTTGTTCGAAGTAGCCAATTTTACGGGACTCAGCCCCAGTAAATGCCCCTTTTTCATAACCAAAGAGTTCGGAGTCAATCAAAGTATCTGGAATGGCGCCGCAGTTGACCTTGATAAAGGGCTTATCTGAACGTTCAGAAAGTTCGTGAATAGCATTAGCTATCACTTCTTTTCCACACCCCGTTTCACCTAGCATCAGGACGGTCGTATTAATCTTGGCAATAGATTGCACTTGCTGCATGACGTGTTTCAAGCCTGAATTGGCTCCCACTACGCCATTCTGGACATCCAGTGTTCTGCGAAGACTCACATTCTGCTTTGAGAGTGCTTCATTTTCTTTAAGTAAATTACGTCCGCGTAAATTGAGTGCAGTGATCAAGGCTAATGCATGCATATGCGGAGCAATTAAATCAGCATGACGAGGGCGAAAAACGCCTGTCGTTTTGGCATAAAATCCGACTATCCCAAGGTGGGTATTTTCGATAGACATTCTCAAAATGATCAGCGAACGAATACCGTTGATCACCTTAGGTGCAACTAAAGCAGTGATTGGGTCGTGCTCAATATCATTAACAATTCTCACGCGCGGGCGTTGAGGATCATCTAAGCACTTAGCCAGTTCTTCAGGGATAGATATTTGTCTATCTAAGGTGCATGATTGGTTAGCATTGACATGAGCTATAAATTGTATGTCATTAAATTTTTTGCGAAAAATATTAATAAATAGCCCATCAATAGGTAGTTCATCCCGAATAAACTCGAAGTAACTTTGCAGGGACTTTTCGAGTTGTAGGCTACTGCATAATCTCAGTGTCGATTCGTGATAAAAGTGTTTTTCCATTGATATTTCATGTTAATCATTAAGTATCGTGATTGTAGATCTTTATATTTCGTGATTCCGTGCCTCCAATCAAAGTTCCCCACTTAATTACCTCTTTTTAGGTGCTTGGCACAGCGCATGCACTTCCATGCTGACAAGTTCCAGCCATTATT
The DNA here is from genome assembly GCF_025653365.1 of Shewanella sp. SW32. Taxonomy (NCBI): domain Bacteria; kingdom Pseudomonadati; phylum Pseudomonadota; class Gammaproteobacteria; order Alteromonadales; family Shewanellaceae; genus Shewanella; species Shewanella sp. SW32. The sequence goes on from NZ_JAKKSJ010000016.1 coordinate 36,877, forward strand.
GAAGGAGGTAAGCATGAGTAAAACTCAAGATATTGATACGGGCCGTCGGCAGTTGCTAAAAGGTGGGGCTGTGATGGCTGCGGGCTTTGGGGCTGCAATAGCCTTACCTGCAACAGCCAATTGTGGTGTTGCTCCTGAAGTATTTGATGAGATTGTGGATGTATTAGTTGTCGGCAGCGGCTTTGCTGGGATGTCTGCGGCATTACAAGCTAGAGAGGCTGGTGTGAGCGTTATGGTTGTGGACAAGATGCCAGTCTTTGGTGGTAATTCAACTATCAATGGCGGTGCCATGGCTGTGGCGGATTCTGAGTTGCAGAAACAAGCAGGCATTAAGGATTCTGTCGATGAAATGGTCGCCGATATGATGCGAGCAGGTCGGGGCATGAACGATGTTGAGATGTTAAAACTGGTGTGTAATGGCACGGCTGAATCCTGTCAGTGGTTGATTGAACATGGGGTTAAGTGGAAACCTTTCGTGCAGCATTTTGGTGGTCACTCAATACAACGAGTCTTGCAAACAGTTGAAAGTTCAGGGGCAGGTATTATCAGACCGCTGATTAACGCCGCGAGAGATAAAGGCGTGGTGATGAGAAATCAGACCAAGCTCGAAAGCTTTGTGAAAGATCTCGATGGTCGCGTGATTGGGGTCGAAGTTCGTGAAGGTTTTTATTTCCCTAATGAGCGAACCGGTAAAATACGTCGCATAGGCGCGCGCCGTGGTGTTGTTATGGCAACGGGGGGCTTTGGTCGCGATATTGAATATCGCATGATGCAACTACCTGAGTTAAATAACGACTTAGATTCCACCAATCATGCTGGTGCAACTTCAGAAGCCCTAAAGCAAATGATGCTCTTAGGTGCTAACCCTATTCATTTAGACCAAATTCAACTCGGCCCATGGGCATCTCCCGATGAAAAAGGCTTTGGTACTGCATCCCAGTTCAACACGATTGCGACCTATCCCCACGGTATTGTGGTGGATGTGCGCACTGGTGAACGTTTTTTCAATGAACTTGCAGATCGTAAAGCGAGAGCTGACGCTATCATGACTCGCCGTGATGAACATGGTCAGCCTGTTTATCCTATTGGTTTCACTAATGCAGAAGGGGCTAGTAAGGCGCAAACCTTAGATTGGGGACTGAAATATAAGGTGATTAGTAAAGCAGAAACCTTAGACGAACTTGCTGCTATTTATGGTATGCCAGCCAAAGCACTAAAAGCTCAAGTCGCCCGTTGGAACGAAGCGGTAAAAAATGGTGTTGATAAAGAATTCGCACGTCCTCTGCAAGAAGCCATTGTGCTAGATAAAGGGCCTTGGTATGCCGTTCGTATGTGGCCAAAAGTTCACTATTGCATGGGCGGCGTTAAAGTGAATACCCGATCAGAAGTACTGCATTTAGTCACCAACCAAGCCATTCCAGGACTGTATGCCGCAGGTGAAGCAACCGGAGGAATTCACGGTGCTAGCCGTTTAGGCGCTTGTGCTGTCGCAGAGGGCGTTGTTACTGGTCGCAACGCGGGCCGAAATTGTGCCGCGGCAAAGGCGGCGGTGCTTAAGCAAGCATAATTAGATTTTTATTAAAAATTACAATGTATTGGAGAATGGTAATGAATAAATCAGTGTTGATGGCATCGCTTACTTTAAGCCTACTCTCTGGGAGTGCTTTAGCGATGGAGCACGTTGTCCTCGATGGTAAACATTTAACGCAAGAACAAGCATGGGCAATCGCCGATGGCGCTAAAGTCAAGATTGCATCTCAAGCGAAAACCCAACTCGTTAAAGCTAATAGTTTGTTGATGGAAGCTGCTCGTTTAGGTAAGCCTGTTTATGGTCTTACTGTGGGCGTTGGTTTGAACAAAGATCACAAGTTATTTGATGCCAATGGCAAGTTAAGTGATGAAGTGCTTGAGGCATCACGTAACTTTAACTTCAGCACTTTTCGAGCTCATAGTGCAGGAGTCGGTGACGCTGCACCGATTCGGTTAACTCGATTAGCTTTGGCGGTACGCTTAAATACTATGCTCGCGGGACAAACAGGGGTGCAACCTGTTGTGGCTGAACTCTATGAGGCATACCTTAACAAAGGGTTAACGCCAGTCATCCCCGCCCACGGTACTGTAGGTGAAGCGGATATTTTGCTCTCATCCCATGTCGGGTTAGCTATGGTGGGTGAGTGGGAAGTATTCTACAAAGGACAACGTGTTAGCAGTAAAGATGCTATGGCGGATGCCGGAATTACACCACTTGTGCCTATGGGGAAAGATGCGCTATCAATTCTGTCTAACAATTCGTTTTCAGTAGCTTATGCGATGAAAGGTTACCGTGAGGCCAAGCAATTACTCTCTATCTCGCCAACGCTATTTGGTTTAAGCCTTGAGGGATTAAATGGTAATGTTGCTCCATTTTTACCACAAACCAATGATATTCGTCCTTTCCCTTATATTAAAGCCAGCACAAGTGACATTCTAAAACAGTTAGATGGCAGTTATTTATGGCAGCTTAATGATGAACGTCCTTTGCAGGACCCTCTCAGTTACCGAACGACAGCATACACGTTAGCCAGTGCTGAACAAGCGTTAGCAGAATTGAATGATGTGGTAAATATTCAAATAAATCATTCGGATGATAACCCTGCAGTTATTGTTGGCGCATCGAATGAGTATGCGAAGTTTCCACAGGTTGCTAAGTATATCGTCGAAGGGCAAGGTGGTGTGTTTCCAACCACGAACTTTGAACCTTTGCCTGTTGCATTGGCAGTACAAAACTTGAGTGTCGCTCTGACACATGTATCCCATAACAGTGTTATGCGCACCATCCATTTATCTGATGACCATTTTACTAACTTACCCCGTTTTTTAAGTGCTCCAGGTAATAATGGTCATGCTTTTGGCGCGATTCAAAAAGTGTTTGTAGATATGCAAGTTCGTAATAAACAGTTGGCGACCCCAGTGTCATTTGATGGGATCTCAATTGCGGGGGGAATTGAAGATACTTTCACTAACCTCAAGCTTGCTGCGGACAATTTGATCCAGATTGTTGACAACACACGTGTGATCTACGGTTTAGAGTTGCTGCATTCAAGTCAAGCGATTGATTTACGTAAGTTGGCCACTCCAGATCTTCATTTAGGTAAAGCGACCGAAGCCATGTACAAGGCTTACCGAGAAAAAGTGCCATTTGTTGCTCAAGATCGCCCATTCACGCCTGATATCCAAACTTCAACTGAATTTATCGCAAATTATTAATATGTTATGCGGGGCAATATGCCCCGCTATAGGAAGAGTCTGATGTTAAAACCCTTATATACACTTTTACTTGGTTGCATGTTCATGCTGCCAATAACAACAAATGCGATGAATATTAAGGATTATCATAAGGATGTGATGACAAGTGAAAATGGTCAGGTCGACTGTACTGCCTGTCATGGTGATGTAAAGCGTAAGACCATACCTGATGCCGCAGTGTGCGCTAACTGCCATGGTTCTCCTCAGGATGTGGCTAAACTGACTAAGCGACCTGAAGACGCGGGGCATTCGGTCGAGCCCAATCCCCATGACAGTTTACATTACGGTTCTGATTTACCATGTACCTACTGTCATCAAGAACATAAAGAAAGCAAAGTTTATTGTAATCAATGTCATGAATTTACTTATCCTAAAATGAAGCGATAGTTTTAAGATTTTGTCACTTTGCTTTGTCGTCTATTTTATTGGGCAATGCACTCGCCGAAGGTGAGTGCATTTTTTGCAAAAAAAAGAGTAAACCAAAACGGTTTACTCATACGGAAATAGGTCGTTAAAGCTTGCCAAAATCACTCAACTGATGAGGAGCAGGCATATAATCCCAGCATTAACTTAATTAGCCCTTAAAGCTCATATTTATCTTAGGGTGTCGCCTCGGTTTAAGCTGATGAGCTTATCCAGTATGCGTTCTCCATCCATGCGGATGCCGTTATGTTCATATTCTGATGTTAACCAATACTTTAGCCTGCCAACTTGTTTTGTAGTTTCTAAACTGTATTGCATCTCTACAAACATATCTTCACTGTAAATGGCCGCTGCAACAGGGATTCGGTTTTGTGCCAGTTGCTCTAGATTGTAAAGTGCTGGCCAATCTGATTTATGGGCGAGGATTTCTGCCGCAGCTTTAAGCGGCACTAAGTGACTAAATTGGTCAAACATCCATGGGTATATCATCTCACCTGTGAATAAAAACGGTTTACCTTGTTGATAGTTAAAGGCGGGGAATTGCTGTCTAACCCTGTGTGCAGACCATTGTGAAGCTGAGTGTTGGCAGTAAATGGCCTCATGCAACAGGGCAAAAATTGGGTTAGTGTTGTAATCGAGCATTTGACCGAAATGATTTAAAAATAACGGATTGACTACTGCCCCTGAAGCCGTGTTGATCAAGGCTTGTTCAAGCAAATAATAAACCGATTCAGGCCCTTGCTCCATTCCAATATTAATACCTAGCAGTTGCAACATTTCAACCGTGAGGCGTTCACCCGTTGCCAAATACACTTCATTTTCAAGCAAATGTTTTGCTAAGCGAGTGACGAGATGTTGAGCATCGTGGAAGCGTTGGAAAAATTGTTTATTCTTCGCCAGTACGCGTTGATAAGTCGCAAGATAGACGTCGTCGCTGCTACGGGTTAATGATGGTATGCCACCCGTGATATAGGCTTCACTGACGCCTTGAGGGGCGGCGCTTAAATAATGTAACACGCAAAATCCCCCGAAACTTTGGCCGAGAATCGCCCACTTATCGGCGGGACAAAGCTGGGCACGAATCGTTTCGGCATCACGAATGATATTGTCAGCCCTGAAATGGCTTAGGTAATCCGCTTGAGCTGCGGGATCTAAGTGTTGCAGGCTTTGGTAATTAATCGGTGTTGATAAGCCTGTGCCACGTTGATCGAGTAATAACACCCGATATTCTTTTAATGCGCGGCGGATCCAGCCGCTGTTGCTGGCGGGACGCATGGCCGCAAATCCAGGGCCGCCTTGAAAAAATACGATATAAGGTAGTTTTTTATCTTTGTTTTCTGGGCTACAGAGTTCTCTGGCAAACACTTGGATTTGCTCTGCAATTGGATTTTGATAGTTGAGGGGCAAGGTAAAAGTGTGTTTCTTCGCCAGCACTCCGGCGAGAATAATATCGGGTTTCATCAAACAACCTTAATGGCAGAGGATCATGTTATTGTGATTGGCAGATTGTATACCCAAATAAGCTGAAGATGCAGTAACCTAGGCTACCTGAAACGCGTATCTTCAGCTAACTTGGGTATAGACAAAATAGTTTATGTCGTAAGCTAGGATTATTTGATTAGCTTTTGGTGAAGATCAATTTTTTGGATATAAATTTGAGCCATGATGAGTTTCTTAGCGTAATCTATCGCTTATGGATAACACGAGATTGAAGCTATGAAGTATCAGATTATTCCAGTGACACCTTTTCAGCAAAATTGCAGCTTGATCTGGTGTGAAAAAACCAAGTGTGCTGCGGTCGTGGATCCCGGCGGGAATATTGACAGGATCCAAAACGAAGTGGCGAAACTTGGACTCGTCCTCGAAAAAATCCTCCTTACCCATGGGCATATCGATCATGTCGGTGGTGCAAAAGCCTTAGCGAAAGCCGCCAATGTGCCGATTATTGGCCCGCATATTGCCGATAAATTCTGGATTGATAACTTACCTAAGCAAAGCCAAAATTTTGGTTTTCCCCATTGTGATGCCTTTGAACCGGATCAATATCTGCAGGATGGTGATATTGTTAAAGTGGGCGAGCAAAGTTTATCTGTGCTGCATTGCCCTGGGCATACGCCGGGACACATTGCCCTTTTCTCTGCCCAATCTAAGTTGGCGTGGGTGGGGGATATTTTGTTTCGAAGTTCTATCGGTCGCACCGATTTCCCCCAATCAAATCATCAGGATTTAATTCACTCGATCACCGAAAAACTGTGGCCCTTAGGTGCCGAGGTTGAATTCATTCCTGGGCATGGTCCTATGTCGACCTTTGGCGAAGAGCGCGAGCATAACCCCTTTGTCGCGGACCAACTTTTACTGTAATTGAGACGCCATTCAGCATTGCTTGATTTGTGAGCGATAATCACTCGCAAATCAAATGATTATTTCAGCTAATAAACCAACCTTTTTTATGTTTTCTGTTTTTCCTTCTAGACTTAAAGCAGTTCTTCCGTCTACTGGGGTAAGTATGAAAACAAAAACAATGATGAGCGTGGTCTTTTCGACCATAGTCGCGAGTGCCGTGATTTCTGCGGTATTGAGCTTCAATGTTAAGTCTAAAATCGATCTCTTTAATGATGCGGCTAGCGTCCGATATCAGTCCTATCAAGTTGCCGATGAGTTAAGACAAAGTTCCGATGACCTAACGCGTCTCGCTCGAACTTACGCTGTTACGGGTGATGAAAAATACGAAAAAATGTATATGGATATTTTGGCTATCCGTAATGGTGAGAAGTCTAGACCTGAAAAATATCATCAGATTTACTGGGATTTGGTGCTGAGCTATGGCGATAAGCCAAAACCCGACGGTGCTAGCATTGCGATAAACACACAAATGAAGTCCCTCGGTTTTTCTGATGAAGAATTCCGTTACCTTGAACAAGCTCAGCAAAACTCAGATGCGTTAGTCGCCCTCGAAGTGAAAGCCATGAATGCCGTCAAAGGTATTTTTATGGACCCCAACACCCAAACTTACACGATCAAAGGTGAGCCTAACTTAACTATGGCGAGGGAGTTATTACATAGCGACCAATACCACAGAGAAAAAGCTAAGATCATGCAGCCGATTGATGAGTTTTTTACAGCATTGGATAAACGTACCGATGGTGATGTGAATAACCGACTCGATTCCCTGCATGCAGCATTAAACTGGTCCCAACTGGTGTTATTTATCGTGATTTTAGCCGCCGTTGGCGGATTTATTATCGTTAAGAGCAGGATTGTGACTCCCTTAGTGCAGACCTGTATTGAATTGCTCGATATTCAGCGCTCTAAAAATCTTGCGCGGCGGATCTCTGTTACGACTCAGGGGGAAATTGGTGAAATCGTTAATCAAATCTACTTGTTTATCTCTTCCCTTGCCAGTTCATTATCGACAACAGATGGTATTGCAAAAGAGGTGGCTGATTTAGCGAAGCAAACTAAAGCATCAATTCAAATTTCGCGTGAAAGCTCAAATCGAGTGGCGAGAGAACTGGACGCCAGCGCCAGTGCGATGGAAGAAATGACCACGACCTTAGTGCATGTAAGTGAGAGCACCTCGAACGCTGAAAGCCGCGCCGCCGAAAATGAAACGCATGTCACTGTAGGTAAACAGACAGTATCGGAAGCGTTGAAAGCCATGTCGGTATTAGAAACTGAGTTTAGGAATACTCAAGACTCTATGTCGCATCTAGTGAACGAAAGTACCCAAGTCAGCAATGTGTTGAGTGTGATTAAGGCGATTGCAGAGCAAACGAATTTGCTGGCACTGAATGCCGCGATTGAAGCCGCACGGGCCGGTGAGCAAGGACGAGGCTTCGCTGTGGTAGCTGATGAGGTTCGATCATTAGCCCAGCGCACTCAAGATTCCACCAAGGAAATCGATGATATTGTCGCAAGCCTTCAAAGCCGTACTAATCAAGTGGGTACATCTGTGACTCAAGCGGCGACGCTAATGCAAAAGGCGGGGGTAGAACTGCAACGTATCGTGGCAGTATTTGAGGATATCCGCCATAGTACGGAAGCGATTCATGGGATCAATACTCAGGTTGCCGCTTCAACCGAAGAACAATCCTTAGTTTCTAAAGAAATAGCTTCGAGCATGATGGTGATCCGCGATAATTCCCGTGAAGTATCACAGATTATCGAACAGATTGAATCGACATCCATTAGTCTAGACAACCAATCCCAGATACTGCGCACTAAGGCGGGCGAATACCAGTTTTAGATGAAATGTGGTTGATTTGCGAACAAACGCCACTCAGACATGGACGTCAATTCTTCCTCTTTAACTTCCCCTGAACATATTTTATGCTTCAACACTTTCTGAAATCTATTACTCCTTTCAATACGCACACGCCTTTGCTAACTTGGTTGTCCATATGTTTAATGCGAGCGTTTGACGAAGCGGTTTTATTTGCTGATAAAACTTGCGTCAAGCTTTGATGACAAATAGTCGTCGATAGCTGCGTTATTAACGGTTGATAGTTTCAATAGCGATAAGCGCATTAAATTTTTTTAAATCTCTCTAACCCAATGGAGTCCTTGCGGATGGATCACCAAATCGAAGATTTACTAGAGCATTGGCTACCACTGGCGGATGACGCTTGGGTGCTTGCGGTGATCACCAAAATTCAAGGTTCGGCCTATCGCAAACCTGGCGCCATGATGTTGTTCCATGAGTTTGGTCAAGGCGTGGGTATGTTAAGTGGCGGCTGTTTAGAAGCCGATTTACGCCGCCATGCTCAAAATGCCATGCAGACTAAGCAAGTCATGTGTGTCACCTATGATGCAAGCGATGAGTCCGATGCCAGCTATCGACTCGGTTGTGGTGGCATAGTAGATATCATGTTGATCCCTCTGCTAAAAGAGAATCATGATCTTGGCTTAGTTGAGCTAGTGCAGGCATTTCGCCACGGTCGGTCGGGTTTTTACCAATTGCCTTTAGTCAAAGCGGGGACGGATGCGCGCCAGTATCACGCTGCGTTTTATTCTGAGGAGTTGACGCCGTTCCCCGCCAGCGATTTTGTTCGCACGGGCGTCTTCACCCAAGACGCGGGAGAATCACTGATTATTCCCTTGAGACCAAGATTCCATCTTGGGATCTTTGGCGGTGGTATCGATGCTAAGCCCGTTGCCGCCATGGCCCACACTTTAGGTTGGCTAGTGACTGTTTTTGATGGTCGTACCGCCTATGCCAGAGCGGCGGATTTCCCCCATGCCCATATAGTGAAACTGACCGCGGGGGAATTAACCGCGAATCATATCGCTCAATTGGATTGTGCCGTGGTGATGAACCATAACTTGGGCTTAGATGCTGCGGCATTAAAGGTCATTCAAGCGCATCCGCTAGCCTATATCGCCTTGCTTGGTCCTGCCCATCGACGGGATAAAGTGCTTGGAATGGCAGGGCTCAGTGCTGAATCTTTTACTGGGGTATTTTCTGCTCCCGCGGGGCTTGCCCTTGGCGGCGAGTTACCGAGTGCCGTTGCGTTAAGTATTTTGGCCCAGTGCCACGGGGTGCTCCATGGCGCAACCTTAAAACATCTCGATGAGATAATGCGTTGATGATGTTGCCGCCAGTGCAAAAGCCTTCTGTACTAATGTCTTCAGCACCAAAGTCGGCAGAGCAAACGTTGACAGAGCAAACGCCACTTTCATCCAAGCGGCTGCTGATTGTGGTACTTGCGGCCGGCGAGAGTAAGCGCTTTGACGGGGTAAAGTTAGCGCAACTTCTACCATCACATAGCGCTACGGAAATTCGCGAACAAACCATCATTAACACTCATGTTGAGCGTTTACAGCAGCTTAGTTACCAAGATTTAGGTTTGGATCGCCAAGACACTCATTCGCTCCAGCATACGCCTTTGTTAATCATACTCGGTGCTCATCAGCACATATTGCAGCCATTATTAGTCGAGCTTCATTCCCGCCAACCCTTTGATATTTTAGTTAATCCACAGTGGCAAACAGGCTTGGCATCCTCAGTGAGTTTGGCGGCAAGCTATGCCAAGGAGCAGGGCTTTGATGCCATGCTGCTGACATTGGCAGACCAAGTGGCCTTGAGTGCAGACGATTATCGACAACTGATTTTGACATGGCATGAAACCGGTAAAGACGTTGCCGCCCATTATTTGGATGATTTAGGCGTACCTGCTATTTTTAATGCCTCTACATTACCGCAGTTCACTCACTTGAGTGGTGATCGCGGGGCAAAATCGATTCTAAAACAACAAGCACAGCGGGGAGCGTTAGTCGCTATAACACTACCCCGCGCCGCAATTGATATTGATACCCAAGCCGATCTTGCGTCGTGGTTGGCACTTAAGGAGTGAGTTATGGCAGAAGTATTATCAACCACTGCAGTTATCAAGGAAGCCAGTACCGCCGCTTCCATCCAAACACTTTTCATCAACGGTAAATCATTTACCTTAGATGCCGATCCTAAGATGCCAATCCTGTGGGCGTTACGGGATATTTTAGGGCTCACGGGCACTAAATATGGTTGTGGTGCAGGGTTATGCGGTGCTTGCACTGTGCATTTAGACGGCCAACCTGTGCGCGCCTGTTTAACCAGTTTGGGGCAGGCACAAGGAAAACGTCTGACAACAATTGAAGGGCTGGATAATCAAAAGCTTAAAAATGCTTGGGCCGAACATAACGTGCCCCAGTGCGGCTATTGCCAAGCGGGACAACTGATGTCGGCTGCGGCGTTAGTGGCGCAGCATCCGAAACCTTCTGCAGAACAAATCAACTCGGCCATGTCGGGTAATCTCTGCCGCTGTGGAACCTATCCTAGGATCAAAGCCGCACTGCAAAACTATGCCAAACAGGAGGGCTAATATGAGTACTTTTACTGCCGTAGAAAATATCAGCCGCCGCGACGTGCTAAAACTGTTTGGCGCAGTGGGTGGCGGATTAGCATTAGGGGCGAGCGGACTAACATGGAGCCCCATGGCGCTGGCGCAGGATAAAGAAGCGCGGTTGAATCTGTTTATTGCCATTGGTGAAGACGACAAAGTGTACCTCACTTGCCATCGCTCCGAGATGGGACAGGGGATCAGAACCGGCATTCTGCAAGTCTTAGCCGAAGAGTTAGAAGCGGATTGGGATAAAATTGTCCCTATTCAAGGTTTAGCTGATAAACGTTATGCCAGCCAAAACACCGACGGTAGCCGCAGTATTCGCGAAAATTACGACCGCATGCGCCAGATGGGGGCGATGGCAAGAACCATGCTAGAACAGGCTGCCGCCGCACGTTGGAAAGTTCCCGTGAGCGAGGTGCATACCGCCAGCCATAAAGTGCTGCATGCTAAAACGGGCCGCTCGGCCAAGTTTGGCGAGTTAGCGTTAGCCGCATCAGAGCAGCCAGTACCTGCAGTTGAGTCATTAACCTTTAAAGACGTTAAAGATTTCAAGCAGATTGGTGCATCACGTCAAATCGTTGATATGGATGCCATGTTAAGTGGCAGCGCGATTTATGGTTATGATATCAAACTCGATGGCATGCTTTACGCCAGCATAATACGCCCGCCGGTGCTCGGGAGCGATGTGGCAAGCTTGGACGATACCGCAGCGCGTCAAGTGGCTGGGGTAGTGGATGTGTATCGTTTGCCAGCCGCTAAGGGCGCTCCCGCGTTTCAGGCTTTGGGCGGCGTAGCTGTTATCGCCACAAACACGTGGAGTGCCCTCGAAGGGCGCAAAGCCTTAAAAGTCACTTGGACTCAGGCCGACAACAGTCAGCATGATTCAAGTCTTTATTTGAAGTCACTGGTCGAGCGGGTACAGCAAAGCGGTAATGTCGTGCGTCAAGCTGGTGATGAAATCAAAAACTGGCCCGAGGCGAATACGTTAAAAGCGGTTTATACCGTGCCTTATTTAATTCATTCCTCTATTGAGCCGCCCGTTGCCACCGCCCATGTGACTGAAAAGGGCTGTGAAATCTGGGCATCGACCCAAACGCCGCAAAGTACCCAGCAAAATGTGGCCGCAGCGCTAGGTATGGAAGAAGATGCGATTAAAGTGAATGTCACCCTATTGGGTGGTGGTTTTGGGCGTAAATCTAAACCTGATTTTAGCGTTGAAGCCGCACTATTATCGAAGCAATTCAAGCGTCCAATTAAGGTGAGTTGGAGCCGCGAAGATGAAATTCAAAACGGTTATTACCATGCTATCAGCGCCCAGTCCTATCAGGCACTGTTTTATGCCAATAACAAACCGACCGCGCTTTTAGCCCGTACCGGATTTCCATCCATTAGCTCGACCTTTGCCGAAGGGGTGGAATATCCCTCTGGCGGTGAGTTGGATTTAGGCTTTGTGGATGTGCCCTTTGCTTTGCCAAATTTAAGATACGAAGCGGTAAAAGCGCAGGCGCATAGCCGTATTGGTTGGATGCGCTCTGTGTGTAATATTCAGCACGGTTTTAGTGTCGGCAGTTTTGTCGATGAAATGGCTCATCGTTCTCAGGTTTCTTGCCCTGCAATGTGGCGTAGCCTTTTAGGTGAAGCAAGGCGTGAGACCTTTACCGACCAACAGTTCACCTACGGCAACTATGGCGAAGAGCTCAATCGTCACCCTGTGGACGTCAGTCGCTATTTTGGGGTAATCGACGCGGTCGAAAAAGCCCAAGCTAAGGCGCCCAAGGCGGGTAAAAATCAGGGCTGGGGTTTTGCCGTACACCGCAGTTTTGTGAGTTATGTCGCCGTGGCCATGCTGGTGGAAGTGAGTGAGGATAAACAGCTTAAAGTGCTGAATGCCATCGCTGCTATCGATGCGGGCACGATAGTTAACCCAGATAGGGTAAAAGCACAGACAGAAGGTGCGATTGTATTTGGCCTGAGTTTAGCCTTGATGGGTGAAATCACTTACAAAGAGGGCAAAGTGCAGCAATCGAATTTCCACGATTATCCTTTGCTGCGACTTCCCCAAACCCCCGATATGGAGATCATCATTATTGCATCCGATGCGCCGCCCGCAGGCGTGGGTGAGCCGGGTGTGCCGCCCGTTGCCCCGAGTTTAACCAATGCGATTTTTGCGGCGACGGGGCAGAGGATCCGCGATCTTCCCGTGAATAAACTATTGCGAGTGTAAGTGTCGGCAAGAGGGTTAACTGAAAGCCGTTTGAACAAAAAAGCGCCTAATAAGCGCTTTTTTCGTTTTTTTACCACAAAAAATTTGCTTGTTAGCGATTTTACGGGCATTAATGCCGAAAATTAGCAATAGATCAGGTTTTTGTTACCAAAATAGAGGTAATTTAACCAATATGTTTACCCAAGCTACCTCAAAATACACATTTTAGAGCGCCCAAGGGTATTAAACTTCCGTGAATAGAATTACTAAAGGGGTCATCCATGGAAAATCGTTGGCAAGTCGCTATTTCTGCCGGCCTATTGGCGGCTATTTGGTGTGGCGTCGCAGATGCCTTTCATCTGGTCACTTGGATCGGCTTTTTAGGTTGTAGCACTTTTTTTGCTCAACCTAAGGCTGGCTTTCAGGGCGTGATGATGGCGTGGTGCACAAACCTGTCCGGTGTATTTTGGGCTTGGCTCATTATCTCGGGTAGCAGCTTTTTTATTTCGCCCGTATTTGGGTATATTTTTACCGGCATAGCCACTTCGGCCATGTGTTTACAGGCAAGTTATCAAAAGCTTAGCTTTATTCCTGGCGCCTTTATTGGCTGCTGCACTACCTTTGCTATGGCGGGTGATGTGGCCAATGTCGTGCCGTCGTTGATCATTGGTGGCTTATTAGGTTTTAGCATGAGCTTGTTAACGGGGCAGTTGGTTACTCTGACACAAAAGTGGTCTGCCGCCACACGTAACCAAGTTGCTAGCGCTGATTAGCATAATACCTGCTCAGATCTTATGACTGACATAGTTGTCGTGACAATCTGAGCTATACTGCTGATTTAGTGCCAAATAGCATTTTGTTCTTAGGAATTATCAAGATGAAACAAATCCAGTTTCGTACCATTGATGCCATATTGATCAAGTTCAGTCTCAACGGAAAGTTTTGGGTAGTGTGTTCTATGGTGGCGCTGATCACGGCCGCCGTGGCGCTTGTCAACTATCAACATGCGCATCGTAACCTTGAGCAGGCCTCTATCGCTCGGGTTCAAGCTAGCGTCGATACCTTAGCGCAAGTTGCAACGGCGCAAAAGCTAGAAGCTGACGCCTTATCTCAATTTGCCAGCCAATACGGGTTAACTGTAACTTCAAGGCAAAGTGATGCGCAGCGTCAAGGGGATAAAGTGACGGCCAGCGCCAGTGTTGTGTCAGGCCAAGCCTTACAACTGACGCAGAATGTCCATGAGTGGGAAGCCGATGCGCGTAGCGATGCTAACTTTATGTTCTGGTTAGCGTTAGTGGGTTTGTTGCCTTTATTCCAACTGAGTTACTGGATTTCAACTTCACTCGGTGGTGGATTATGGGACATGTACTTAGCCATCAAACGCTTAGCCGATGGTGATTTGAGCTTTAGATTAAACTTCTTTGGTACTGACGATTTCAGTTTGATTGCCCGGGAAATCGATCGCTGCGCCGACAATATGAGTGAAATGGTGTCAGCCATTGGCAAAAATGCACAGACCTTATCATTGGCATCCGATGAATTTAATCAACAGGCGGCCACCAGTGATAAACTGATTGGGTTCCAACATCAATTCCTCGATTCCGTTGCCGTGGCGATGGCACAAATGACCTCAGCGATTGAAGAAGTCTCTGTTAATGCGAGTAATACTTCGTTGCAAACCAAGGAAAATTCAAGCCAAATGTTGGCCAGTCGTGGGCGTATTAGCCATACAGTGGAAAGCATTGGTTTACTCTCAACTAAGATTGGTGCGGCGTTTTCATCGGTGGAACAATTGTCTAAGGATGCGGCGAGTATCGATGCTGTAGTCACAACCATTAACAGTATTTCCCAGCAAACCAATTTGTTAGCCTTAAATGCGGCCATTGAAGCGGCCCGTGCCGGTGAGCAAGGTCGTGGCTTTGCTGTGGTAGCCGATGAAGTGCGTACCTTAGCGGGTCGAACTCAACAGGCCACGGTAGAAATTCAGGCCATGATTGAAGGCTTACAATCTGGCACGACTCGTTTATCTAGCATTACCATGGAGATAGTCGATCAGGCCGATGAAGGTCGCAGTGCGATTATCGCCGTCGGTGATGATGTTCAAGGTATGGCGCAATCGGTCAATGCGGTATTTGATATGAGCAGCCAAATTGCCGCCTCGGCGGAAGAGCAGAGTGTCGCCGCGCGGGATATTGCCGGACAATTGAATGAAATCCGCCATCAGTCGGAAACTATCAAACAAACAGCCCAGCGCAGTGTGACCTTAGCCAATGATCTGCACCATGCCTCGGTCGAGTTAGATGGCATTTTAAAGCAGTACCGCACGAGTTAATATGTCACCTTTAATGTGAGTCGTCGGCATGGGGTGTTGAGCAATAACGCCCGATACTGAGTCTCATGTTAAGTAGTAACGTATCATCCGACAATGGCGGAAATCTTAGATTTCCGCCATTTTAATTTGGAAGTACCCAAAGAACTATTTAGTTATATTGCCCTATTCCGTTCTATCAGCGTGACATTATCTAAATTGACGGTCATAGATTTCAGGGGAGAAAGTTATGTCTGAAAATGTCCTTTTTGCGGAGGGTATTTCACTGTGGTTGGCGGTGGAAATCTGTGTTTTGTAAAAATAGAATTTGGGGAAATTGATGGTTTCTATATGGCTGATTGTGTTAACCTTTATCGGAAATATTTAAGAAAAATATCAAGCAATTTTAAATTGTTTGTTGATGATAAACGTTCACTAGAGTATCACTTGTTCGCCTCGGTCAATTAAAATTGGCTTGGGGCGCCGCTTAACGTTAGGCAACAATAATTATGAATAACGATCCATTTCGAAACCCGACAGATACCGAAATAGCCAGCGCTGAAAGCAAACTGGGCATCAGTTTTCATGACGACTACCGATCATTTTTGAAGTCTGGCAGCGATGTTGCAAACGCTACCTTTGAGCCTGCGGTAATTTTACCCGGCTCTGGCCATCTTGATATCTTTGACATTGCTGAAACAGCCTGGAATGTCATGGGTCTTCCAAGAGACCTTTTGCCATTCATCGAGGATAATGGCGACTATTTCTGCATAGCAAAGACGGGTGAGATAATTTATTGGTCTCACAACGGCAGCACTAAGGAAGAATGGCCGAATCTTTCTGCATGGCACAAGCAGGTTTGTGTAGACCTTGAGTAACTGTGATAGCCTAAATAGTGGTTCAAATCGTTCGCTCCGCTCTCAGTGATGGGTTAAAGCCTGCCCCTTAGCCAAACGTTAACCCATACAAGCATTTAAAGCGGGACTGCTAACAGTTTGCTCGACTTCGCTTCGCTACACAATTTTAGCAAACGATTATCAGCCCCTTAAATGGGCGTTAAGCATTATGAGCAAATATCGAGATAAATTCGAATATCCGGAAAATCCAGCAAGTGCTGAAGAAATTCAGGCTCTTGAGAAATGGTTAGGAACAGATCTTCCGAGTGAGTATAAGAAGTTCTTGCTTGAAACTAATGGGGCAGAAACTCCGATTGGCGTGCAAGAACCAGATGACTCAGTTGTGCTCTGGAGCGCTAAAGAGATATCCGAATTAACAGAAGCCTATTGCTACGAGCAATACTTGCCTGGGTTGGTTGCTATTGGTTCAGATGGTGGGGGAGAGTCAATTGTCTTCGATACCACACATAATATAAGTTCAGAAGACTGGCCAGTTTATAGGGTACCTTTCGGCGATTTAACGAAAGAGTCTATGGTATTGTTGGCGGAAAATTTCAATGAGTGGGTTTCCAGTGGTTATTCGCTCAAGTTCTAAAATGTTTAACAAGGCCAGTCAATCTGACCTCCGTAAACTGTCTTCTTTTTTGCAAAAAGACGTAAAAAAGCTTCCAACTCACTCCGGCAGTTGCTGGCGGCGTTATGTTTAAAGCGGTAGAAATTAGAAAGAGGGCATCAATATGTCAGGAGAGCGAATATCGGGTGATGGAGAACGAGAACGATGTCCTGTACATGGGCATACGAGAAGGCTATCTAGCAAAGAAATTAATGAGATTAAGCACGCTGTAGAAGTTGCTAACTCACAAGCTAAACGTAAGGGCGTTACACCTAAAGATCCTCAAATTGGTCTTTTCAGTTGTAAATGTAATTGCTTCTATGTGAAAGTTGAATAATGGTCCATCAATATGTTGATAGTATTATTAGAATTCGAACATAACAAATTGCTGCATCTGACATTTTTCCGTTCCTTCTTTTTTGTTTGATAACACAAAAGCTTCTACTCCAAAAATGCAGCTGAGCAAGGCGTTACACCATAGAAATTTCTATGCGAAATTCACCTGTTATAGCTGATGACCTAACACGCTTTTGTCCCAAAGCATGCTACGTATTTCTTTAAAACAAACAGGTTTTGCCGATGCTAAACAGGTGAGCGATGGTGATTAGCTAGACGACCGTCCGGCACATGGCCGCTCTTTGGCGTCCATGCCATCGCGGCATTTGTGAATCCTTTCACATCAGATGGGGCGGTCGAGCATCCACGGATGGACTGGCTGCGAGTCGACGAGCAAATACCATGGTAAGCATGTGTGAGTGGATATCAGCAAACGCTAAACTCCTCACAACTAAAATTATTGGTCCCAAAACACTCGTCTTCAAGACATATCTGTCCAAAAGTGAATTACGTTCAGTATCAAACCTGACTCATTGACCATTCATCGAACGACAAAGATAAAATATGTTTCGCCCATAAAAAAACATCGGCCTAAGCCGATGTTTTATATCTACTAAGATGATCGAACGTTAGCTAATTAAGCCTCTTTGAACGTGCTCCAAATGGGCGCGTGGTCTGAAGGTTTATCTATGCCGCGCAGATTGTAATCGACATCGGATTCGACTAAACGTGCTGCCAGTGAAGGCGTTGCTAAAATCACATCAATTCGCAGGCCGCGGTTGTCATCAAACCCTTTGCTGCGGTAATCGAACCAAGAATAACGTTCGATGCGCTCTGGATGTAATTGACGGAAAGTGTCGATTAAGCCCCAGTCTTGTAAGGTTTTTAACCACTCACGCTCTTCCGGTTGGAAGCTACATTTGCCGGTTTTTAGCCAACGCTTACGATTGACTTCACCTATGCCTATGTCTAAATCGGTCGGCGAAATATTGATGTCACCTATGATGGCGATATCTTCATCGTTGCTGTGGTTTGTCTGCAAGTAGTGCATTAAGTCCTGATAAAACTTACGTTTAGCAGGGTATTTTGTTGGGTGGTCTATGCTTTCGCCCTGGGGGAAATAGCCGTTGAACACAGTCAATGGACGACCATTCGCTTGGGTAAATGTGCCGATAATCATGCGGCGCTGGGCATCTTCGTCATCGCTAGGAAAACCCTTTTGCAGTTTTTCTGGTGCGATTTTAGACAGCATGGCAACACCATAGTGAGCTTTACCGCCGTGGTAATGCACTTGATATCCCATGGCTTCGACTTCGGCTAATGGAAACGCCTCATCGTGCACTTTGGTTTCTTGCAGGCCGATGATGTCGGGCTGGTGGCTATCGATTAAGGCTTGCAATTGATGCAAGCGTGCCCGCAGACCATTGATGTTAAAGGACACTATTTTCATTAAGGCAGGACTCGTTTAAAGGGTTTAACCACAACACTTTGGTAAACGCCCGCTTCGATATAGGGATCGGCATCGGCCCAGTGTTTTGCTGCGACTAAGGATTCAAAATCTGCGACAACCAGTGAACCACTAAAGCCAGCATCACCTGGGTTTTCGCTGTCGATGGCTGGGTGTGGGCCAGCGATCAGTAAACGACCTTCATCGGCGAGGGCTTGCAGGCGAGCTAAATGAGCTGGGCGTGCGGCTAAACGTTTTTCTAAACTATTCTCAAAATCTTGAGCTGAAATCATATACCACATTATTTGAGTTCCTTGCGTTGATCTTCGGGAAGGTGTTTATAAAGATAAAATACGGTCAGGACAGTATTAATTAAAGTTAAAGCGGTTAAACCAAACACTTTAAAATTGACCCAAGTTTCTAATGGCAAACTAAAGGCGACATAAATATTGACTAGGCCACAAGCGGCGAAAAAGATCACCCAATACCAAGTTACGCGAGCCCAAATTTTGTCGTCTACTTGCATTTCTTTGCCTAACATCGACTTTAATATCGATTTATTGAGCAATTGACTGACACCTAAGGCGATGGCAAACAAACTATAGATAATGGTCACTTTCCACTTGATAAAAGAATCATCGTGAAACACTAAAGTGAGTGTGCCAAACACTGTCACCATAGCAAAGGTGATTAAGTGCATCTTTTCAAGTTTCTTATATAGCGCATAGGTCACGATCAATTGAAGCGCGGTGGCTGCGATCAATGCACCGCTGGCGATATAAATATCGAAAAATTTATAAACGGCAAAAAAGATGACGAGGGGCAGGAAATCAAGCAGTTGTTTCATAAATAATCATGTTAAAGAGACATGGGCTTGAGTGTAGCATGTGCAACATAAGGGCAAAAGCACCATGGGCCTAGGATTGCGATCTTGCCCATTAAATGGGTTTAATGGGCAAGTTAGACTTGTGCCTGTTTGGTTGCGTTTGTCTTAGCGTTAGGGCGACTTAGTAGTGGGCAATCGTGGCATTGGCCAGTGTTGGCGAGTTGATACCTTAGGCAGCAAGTACGGCGAATGCATTGGATGTTTGTGCTGCCTTCTTTGGGTTCAACAATCAAATTGATGCTGTTATACAGTGGATTTTGGGTGCCATCAAAAAAGGTCGTTCTGCGAAACAGAGCTTGCTTAAGTTGCTGACTTTGTTGCTGAGATAATCCCAACTCTCCTAGATACCAGTGGATCAGATAGCCTAAGTGACTCCAATATAGTTTAGCGGGCACGGGGCTCAAAGTGAGTAGGCGCTCAACACTCGGTTGCAGTAAGTTTAAGACAAGGCCTTGTAGGGCGAGTTCTTTATTAACTGGCGGCTTATATGAAGTTAATGGCGAGTGTACCTTAGTGTCTGTCTTGAAACTTGGCTTAGTGTTTGTTTGGGCAAGTGGCTCGATGCCGTGGTATTTTTTAAAGGTCAAAGCGGTATTTGGCTGTTGCTTTGTTATTTTAAATTCAAATTTTGCCACTCGGCCACTGGCGTGTATCTGCATAAAAACGGACTGTGGCTGCCAGTGAATAGGCTCGAATGTGGCTTTTGGGGCGTTGAAAATCCACTCCATCACCGGCGGAACTAAAAGGCCAAAATACCATTGACCCCAAAGTGAATGCAGCGCTTTGTGAGTGTCTTTTCTACTGGCCGTAGCGCTTTTACTGAGCAAAGCGTGCGCTCGGCTGGTTGCAGCTGTTTTAGTAGCCTCGGTTTCATCTTCAGTTACAGCTTCAGTTTCACTCTGAGTTTCTACGCTAGGATGTGCGATGGCAAAACGTGCAATGAGTTTTTGATAAGTATCGGCGCAGCTCCATTCATTAAAACTGAGCCCAGTAGGGGACTGCGTTGCGCGAAGGTGCTCTCTATAGAATGGCGCCCGCTCATGTAACAGCTGATTGAGTGTCAAAATAGTTTGATTCAACGCGTTGTGGCTTGGCGCTGTATCGCACAATGTTTGCAGTCTGGTGTCTCTCCGTTGGCTTGCCATAGTGACTCCTTATAGGGTTGTGATTGATTCCCGCGGTTATCGATAAGTCCATGTAAATGATTACCTTGTGAGCCCAAGATTTGGGCTCACAAGGTTTTTCGAACGATCTCAATATAAATTTGACTTAGAAGCGATAGTCCAAGGTTAAGCTGGCACTTCGCGGCGTACCGTATTGGAATTGACTATATTGACCGACTTGGCTGTAGTAGCTTTTATCTAAGGCGTTGTGCAGGTTTGCGCTGAGCTTAAGCTGCTCTGTGAAGGCGTAACTCGCCATTAGACTCGCTAGTGCGTAAGAGCCTTGCTCTACTTCGACTTTGCCAAGTGGCGAATTAACTGTTTGGTAGACGCGGCTCTGCCAGTTAACCCCCGCACCTATTTGCAATTTATGCCAATCACCGCCAAAGGTATAAGTGGTGAAGAGTTTTAATTGCTGGCGTGGTGAAGTGGTACTGATACGTTTGCCTTCAGGATCTTCGCTAGTGAACTGGGTGTAACCTAAGTAAAGATTCCAGTCATCAGTGATTTTACCCGTCGATTCAAATTCGAATCCCTGTGTTTTTGTACCGTTTACGCCTTCATACACTTGCGTTGTTGTTCCTGGGATCACATCGCCAGTGCTGACTCCGACATTGTCTTGTCTGATCTCAAACACCGACAGCGACATATCTAAAGCCTCATCGAACAGGCTCGCCTTAATCCCGCCTTCGTAGTTTTTCCCTTTAACTGGATCTAGGTAGCTTTTATCGATTCTTTGCTTAGTTTGCGGTGCAAAAATGTCCGTATAACTGGCGTAGAGCGAATATTGCTCGGTCAGGGCGTAGGTGAGGCCGAAGTAAGTAGTGAGTTCGTTGCTGATGTTGAAATTGTATAGGCTTTTAAAGTTATCTTGGTCGGTTTCCCACTCATTGAGGCGTAATCCGACGATGACAGCTAAAGCGTCGCTGAGATTAAGCTGAGTCGCTACATAGGCTGCACTCTGTTTGGTTTCGCCAAATGAACCCGTGGTATAGGTTTCCTTCCATTGAGGTTTTGGATATTGGAAGTTCGGATCGCGAAAATCCCCCAAAGGCGGTACTGCCGCAGTGGGATAATAGTAGGGATTGGCGAACTCTTGGCGTTGGCCATTCCAGCCAAACATCAATTGATGTTCTAATCCAAAGAGTTGGTATTGTCCTTCGGCGCGCAAATCCACATTGTGTTGGGTGCGGCTGCCGTCGACATAGGCGATAGAGCCTGCAGTGGCGCCGATATTGGTTACAGGATCAGGATATCCCGTGGCCCATAGTACATCGAACTCCAATGAGTTATCGCCGTAGGTGTAAGTCCCTTTTAGGTTCCAACCGTTGTCTAATCTGTGTTCGAGACTCGCAAAAGTGTTGAGGCCTTGGGTATGCGCCGAGCCCCAATCGGGCGCCGTTGAAGTGGCACGATCATAATTAGTGCGACTGCCATCGCTGTAAAATAGCGGTAAACCGCCCGACATAGTGCCGCTCGGCGTAGCATTTTGGTAATCGACACCAAGGATGAATAAGGTGCTATCGCCAATATCGGTTTCGACTATGCCGTATAGCGTAGTGCGCTGCTGCTCGTACCTGTCTTGGAATGAATCTTTATCCTGATAGGCGGCCACCACGCGACCGCGCACAGAACCCGAGTCATTTAAGCCGCTGGAAACATCGACCATACCGCGCACATTATTCCATGAGCCCACACTTAACGAGGTGTTGCCCATAAACTCTTGAGTCGGGCGTTTACGGATAAGGTTAATGGCCGCCGAGGGATTACCGGCTCCCGTCATGAGGCCAGTCGCGCCGCGTACCACTTCTACTCGCTCGTAGATGGCGGTGTCGATCAGATTATCCCCATAGTTGAAGCGAGTATCGTTGGTGGTTGGCACGCCATCGTACAAAATGCTGCTCACGGCAATGCCGCGGGCACTAATACTGTATCTGTCGTTATCCATTGGGCGGGCATTGATCCCCGCGACGCTGGTCATGGCATCAATCACGCTATTAAGCTGTTGATCATTCATCATTTGGCGGGTGATAGACGTGACCGACTGCGGTGTTTCTAGATAGGATAAATCGAGCCCAGTTGCCGTGTTCATCGCTTGGGTTTTATAACGGTTGTCGTGTAAGTCCTTAGCGCCAATGACATTGATGACTTCAATTTCTTTCTGGTGCTTTTTAGTCTTACTATCCGCATCGACAGTGTCAGCTGTGGCATGGGGAACCGTGGCTAACATGGCTGAGCACAGCAATAGCTTCGGGTTAACGAGGGCTTGCCGACAGACGAGTGCGATGCTGGAGAGAGGAAAAGTCTTCATAATGTTGATCTTTAATTCCGTTTAGGTTGGGGGTTAAACAAGCTGGGCCAACATTGGCCCAGCTAAAGTTTCGGGGTTATCCACTTTGTGGTGTGTTAACGTGCCTTTTGCTCAGCGCTGCTAAGCATAGGGCGCTTAAAGGCATGGCTTTGTCTAAAGGCCGCCAAGGGATTGTCGATGCCACCGGCGAAACGCAGGTTTTTCTCCCTGTCGGCGAGGTCTATCATTTGTTGGTTATTATTCAATTGGATACGATTGAGGCACGTACGTACAAAGCTGTCCTTAAACAGATCGTATTGGGCAAACTTGTCGGCCAAATGTGGATGCTGGGCTTGGTAATCACGTACATTGTCCGCCACTAACTCCCAGAATTGGCTTTCACTGACACTGGTTTGCTCATCGAGCAGCGGTGCTAAATAGCGGAAAATACAGTCAAAAATATCCAGTAAGATGTAGTTAAGCTTCATCTCTTCTTCAAGGCTCACCGCAAGGCGTTTTACATCATCAGGTAGTGGCTTCATGCCATTGAGTACCGCGACTTCTTCGCCTATGTCTTTCATCAAAATCTTGACTGGCACATATTCATCGAGCACTAAGATCAGGTTTTCACCATGGGGCATAAAGACCAGATCGTAGGCAAAAAAGGCATGTAACAGCGGCGATAAATACAGGTTTAAGTAGCGACTGACCCAATCCTTTGCTGGTAAGCCTGAGGCGGCTATCAAGGCGGCAATAAGGGCCTTATCTTCATGATCAGTATGCAGTAGCGCTGCCATGGTCATCAGATTTTGCTTAGGCGCAATGTGTGGGAGTGGGCTTTCGCGCCACAGGGCAGAGAGCATTTTTTTGTAGGCGCTATCTTGGGTGAGTGCCTGCTCGTAATAGGTGTGGTGATAACCTATTGCGGCAATTTCTTTGAGGATCACAAAGCCTTGTTGGGCAAAGTAAGGATCGTTTTCAACCAAGTTTGCAACCCAAGCATTGATCTGCGGTGTGCAGCTCATGTAAAGGGGCGATAGACCACGCATAAAGCCCATATTAAGGATAGAAAGCGCGGTTTTGACGTAGCACTTTTGCGGTGATGCAAGATTGAAGAAAGTGCGTATCGATTGCTGCACTTGGTATTGCTCATTGCCTTCACCAAGATAAACCAGATCGCCGCGGGCTATGTCGCCGGCAAAGACGCGGGCGATTTTTTCACGCCACTGCCAAGGATGCACTGGCATAAAGTAGAAGTCCTGTGGATCATGCTGCTGGGTTTTAAGACGTTGTTGGAAGTCAGTGAACTGCTGGCCAAGTTCCTCCTTGAGTAACGCGTCGTGACTCAAATTTTCGAGGGCGGCAAACGTGGTTTTGTTTTTGCGGACTCCAAGCCAGACTAACTGCATCGGCATCGCGCTTTCTGGGGCAAATTGACGGTAATCCTGCATATCAAAACCAATCCGGCCATTATTGGCAATAAACACCGGATGGCCTTCTGTCATACCCGCTTCTATGCTCTGATAATCAGCTCGCGCCAGCGTGGCGGCGGGGATCGCCTGATGCGCTAACTTGTACGCCTTGCTGTAAAGGGTGCTGGTGATTTCTTCTAAATAGGTTGGTAGTAAGGTTTCGCTGATCCCTAAGTCATTTTTAAGGGAAATGATCAGCGACATCGCATCAAGGATTTGCTCTTGTCCTGCAAGTGAAACGCGGATGGTATCGGCATCAATCGCGAGATGATCGAGCTGATAATGTCGTGCACTAAAATAATAAGTGCTGTCTTTGAGCCTGAGTTCATAGTGATTGAGCCCCGTTTTTTGCCCGTACAGGGTCGGCGTAATGAGCTTCTCGTGGGTGAATTCGCAGAGGATTTTCTTCACTAAATGACGATTAGCAGCTTGCCAATAGGCGGGGGTTAAATGCTCTGGCATAGAAGTCGATGTTGTCGACAGCGCCGAGCTTTGTTGAGCATGTACTGCTTGGTCATGATGATCTTGCGTTGGCAATGGGTTCATTAATAAGGCTTTTGTGGGTAAGTTCATCTAATTCACCTGAAGAGTCGATAATGTTATGGGAGAGGCTACTGGTGCTGTGAGCGAGCTTGACTTTGCTAGGGTTGGGCTTGCTAAGTATTGTTCTGCTAAGTTTGGCAGAGCAGGCATTGACTGATCTGAGCTTGGCAGGGCTGAGGTTGTTTGGGCTAGACTCGTCAAAGAGGGCGTGCTCGATGGTCGAAGGCGCTGGGCCGCAGTGCAAAATCCGAGCAAAGCAGTTTTAGTGCTTAATTGAATCGCTTTTTCATAGCGAATGCCTATCAGGCTATTTAAGCGATGAATTTTGCTATTGAGTTGATCGGGTTCAACCACGAGGCGATTAAAGGCCAGTTTTTCAAGCACGAGCTGCGCTATCGCATCCATCACCTTCAAGGATAAGCCGCTGACGGGTTTGCCATCTGGCGGCGCGATAATGAGATGCATACCACAATCACCCGGCGCAACACGATAGTGCTGACCGACTTCATCGTGGACGGGATCGTAGAGCTCCACCATAAATAGTGCTTTGGCCTGCCATTCACCTATCAAGGCAAACTTGTGTTCTGTTGTTGCTAACAGATTTTTTATGGCATCAAGGTTCAAGCCCTGCATACCCCAAAACTTGGCGTAATCTTGGTTAAACCAAGACTGTAGTGTTGGAATGTCTTGTGTAAGGTCTAACGCTCTGAACTGGAAACCATTAATGCTCGAAATAGCGGATAGTTGCGTTAAACATAGTTGCGTTAAACAATGGTTGCTAAATTGGCTTGCCATTATTATGCCTCCTGGTTCGGCGCCATTAAGACCGGCATATTGGTTCCCGCGCCTGAACTCACGGTTGAACTTGCGCCAGAACTTGGAATCTTGGTTGGAGGGATAGTTTGTGGTGCATCAACTTGAGTTTTTCTGTGCGGCGCCTTAGGAAAATGTCTTGGATTAAGATCCTGCGTGTTAATTGCATTGACGCCGCAGGGCTGATGACTGGCAAGTTTGGCCGGATCGAAGGTTTGAAACGCGATATGTTCCTCAATGTGGTAGGGCGCATAACCGAGCACGGCTTTTAAGATGGTGCCGTTGCGATAACAGCCCATACCCAGATCTGGAGAGCTTATCCCATGGGTATGCAAACCGACATTCTGGACAAAAATATCCCCTCGAATATCTATGCTGTAATCACGCTGCACGCTAAGTTGTCCGGCGTCATCGAATTCGACTTGTTGTTTAATACCACTGATAAACTCGGGTAAACGATAGTGGTAACCTGTGCCTAAAATGACGGCGCCCGTTTCTTGCTCAAAGGTGTGATTTTTTTCATTGTGGTGGAAATGCAACTTGAGCATATTGGCTTGGGGCTCGATATGAGTCAGCGCCGCATTCGTCATCAGTCGGCATTGAAAATCGGCCAATAGGCGCTTTTGATATAACAAATCGTAAATGTCGTTTATCAGCTCAGAATTTATCCCTTTGTAGAGCTGTTTCTGGCTGGCTATCAGTGAGCATCTTTGATTAGGGGTCAACTCGTGGAAGTAATCGACATAATCTGGCGAGGTCATCTCTAAAGTAAGCTTGGTATATTCCAAGGGATAAAAACGCGCTGATCGTGTCATCCAATTGAGTTGATAACCATAGGTATCAATATCTTGTAGTAGATCGTAAAACACTTCCGCCGCACTCTGGCCACTACCAATTACTGTGATGGCACTCTGACTCTGCAGGTAGGTTTTTTGCTGCATATAACTGGCGGTATGCATGACCCGTGCATCTTGGATTGGGCAATCCTTTGGTAGATAAGGTTCAGTGCCAGTGCCAGTGCCAGTGCCTAGCACTAGCTTTCGGCATTGATAGGTATGGGTTTTACCACTGCGCCTATCAAAACCTGTAACTCGATAAATACTTTCACCTGCGTTGTAATCCACTTGAGTGACCTTAAAACCAAATTTAAGGTTGCTGAGTTGTTGGCTCACCCATTGGCAATACAAGTTGTATTCGTGGCGGGGTAAAAAGAAATTCTCACGAATATAAAAGGGATAAAGTCTGCCCGTTTGCTTGGCAAAATTAAGGTAGCTGTAGCGGCTGGTGGGATCGGCCATAGTCACCAGATCCGACATAAAGGGTGTTTGCAATCTTGAGGATTTGAGTAGCATGCCTGGATGCCAGTCAAAACTGGTTTTAGCATCTAAAAATAAGCAGTTAAAGCCGTCAATAGGTTCTGATAAGGCGGCGAGGCCAAGATTGAATGGGCCAATGCCTATGCCAAGTAGATCAAAGATTTCGCGATCCATTTCCCTTTGCTGTGTACTCACTTACGCCTCCTTGGCAACATGCTACTGCGCGTTGCCGATCCAGTAATCAGTTACCTAAGGACACAAACCAAAGTGAATGCGGTTATCAAAATAGACTGTTTGGCTATTTATCTTGCGTTGATCAACTCGCTATTTTTAGCTCAGTCCTTAGGCCATTTCCTGCTGTCTCTGTCCCGACAACGGTAGGTAAATTAGCATGTGAAAATATTCAAATGCAAACCATTCTCATTTGGGTGGGCTGTAGGTTAATACTTTTAACTGATAAATAAGGGGGGCGGATACGGTTAATGGTACAAATAAGTAAATGATAAAGGGGTGATAATTAGGCAGCGTTTTGGGGATATATCATTTAGGGTTTTACGAGCTCTATTTTTATAAAAGATATAAATACAGTGGGTTACATTAATGCTTGAGTTGGTTCGAGAGCAGAGGAAAATTGATTTAGGTGGGAGTCATGTCATCCTTATACAATAAACATAGGTGCCGCTAAACGGTCAGTGTAAATCCATTGTAAAGCGTGGACAGGAGGCTCAATGAGCGCTTTGATTTAATACGATTGGTATGGTGTAGGTCGTACTGTTTTAGTTTAAGTGAATATGGGCAGGGTAACAGATCGAGCAATTATCGATGTAATTTTTAGTCGCTGTACGCATAAGAGAAGGAGTTCAAGATAAAGCCGTCCTAAAACGGCTTTGAAATAAAATAGTTAAATCGGAAGATTAAGTCGTAAAACTAGCGTAAATCGACAAAATGAGCTGTGATTTTACGCACCAAAGGTAACACCATCAGCAGTGTCGGAAAGGCGACAACCCATGAGATCAGCCAAGCGCCGAGCCAGAGTTCGAGAAATTGCGGTGAAGCGCCAACGCCATTGAAAGTGCTGATCCCAGAAACGATACAACTCATGAGAATAGAGAGAAAAAATGGCATCACCACAGTGGCATACTTTGCCGGTAATTTGGGTGTCCCCAAAAAAGTACGAGGTTTGTCATCGGGTAAAGATTTAGAAATGGTCATCGGATCCTCTAATGGATATGTATCAGGCGAATGATTTGTTACAGGCTAGCACTATACCTTTTTTTATCGACTCAATTCATCCAATTTGTTACCCAAAGCTCGCCTGTTACATTGACCCAATGGCCTAGCGAGATAGGGGATTTCCCAAGTTCATTATCAAAGGGGAGCGGTAGGTTTGATTGCAACAGGTAAATTGTATCTTCGGGTGTTTGGCTGATGTCGATGATTTGTCCTGAAGCTTCAAAGTGACAGTTATGCAGCGGGAATTTCAGATGCTGGTGTGGCGTTTGTTTAATCATATCAGCTTGAAGACTGGCACTTGCTAATCGGCCAAGCAATTCAACTGTGACCCATTGGTTAACCGGAAAGCGAATTTCGGCCTGCTGATCGCTACCTTGGTAGTAAAACCAAATTGGCGCACCATTATCGCATTTACCTGCAACTTCACCTTCAAAACCACAGCCCCAAGGCGTTAATTCGAGAATATAGATCCGATACTGCATAAAAAGTCCGTTTTTCTTCGATAGGGCATTCTATCGAGGAACTGTGACTAAATAAATACGCTGTCAGTGTAGTACTGGGTGAGTGTCAGTATTGCCTTGATAGATTATGTTTGAGGGAGATAAAGGCTGAATAAACATAGAGCTTGGTAAATATAAACAAAATAAGCGAGGCGATGAGTCTACCTCACTTATTTTATTTGTAATTGAATTCTTGATTTATATTGGATTAGTTAAATCAAGACTCGCTTAGGTTGCAGCCTTCATAGCGCGAGTAAAATCGCCAAGTGTCGCCAGTAGCTTAGCTTCATCGTGCTGGTGGGTTTCGATGATTTTCACGACGGCAGAGCCAGAAATTGCCCCTGCAGCGCCCGCTTTGATGGCGGCGCTTACCTGTGAAGGCTCGGCAATACCAAAACCGAGGAGCGGTGGTGGGGCGTTAAAGGTTTTTAATTTAGATAAAATTTCCTCTACCGGCACGCCAGCTTTCGTGTCTGTGCCTGTGACTCCTGCGCGGGATAAGAGATAGGTGTAACCTTCACCACTTTTACTCACTTGCTCCAGGGTTTCACTGTCAGCATTGGGCGGCGCGATAAAAATCGGCGCAATACCATGGGCTTTAGCGGCTTCGCTAAAGGGCGCTGATTCTTCCACTGGAACATCGGCGATAAGTACTGAATCCACACCCGCTTGCTGCGCTTTGGCGTAAAACGCATCTATGCCGTTAGCAAACACCAAGTTCGCATACAGCAGCAAACCGATTGGAAGTTCAGGATATTTAGCGCGCACTTGCGCCAGTAATTCAAAACACGCCGTTGGAGTTGTGCCAGCGGCTAAAGAACGCAGGTTAGCGCCTTGGATCACAGGGCCATCGGCCAAGGGATCGGAAAACGGAAAGCCCAGTTCTAAGGCATCGGCACCGTTTTGCACTAAGGTATCGATAATTTTTAGCGATAACTCAGGGCTAGGATCACCAAGGGTGACGAAGGGGACAAAAGCGCCACGGCCTTCGGCGTTGAGTCTGGCAAAGGTGGCTTGGTAACGGCCAGTGTTGGTAGACGTGTCACTCATGTTTATTATTCCTCTTTACCATTCAAAATGTCAGAAACGGTGAAAATATCTTTGTCGCCACGACCGGAAAGATTGACCACTAAAATGGTTTCTTTGGTGCACTCGCGCGCCATTTTGACGGCATAGGCGATAGCATGCGCCGATTCTAATGCGGGGATAATCCCTTCACAGCGCGCCAGTTGTTGGAAGGCTTCTAAGGCTTCATCGTCGGTAGCTGATTCATAACGGGCGCGGCCTGTGGCATTAAGATGCGCGTGCTGCGGGCCAACGGAGGGGAAGTCCAATCCGGCTGAAATCGAGTAAGATTCTTCGATTTGCCCTTCGCTGTCTTGCATCAAAGGCGCTTTCATGCCGAAGAAAATACCAGTCTTACCGTGTTTAAGCGGCGCGCCGTGCATTGGCGTGTCTATGCCTTTACCCGCAGGTTCGACGCCAATCAGTTCGACACTTGGTTCGTCGATAAAGTCAGCAAACATGCCGATAGCGTTGGAACCGCCGCCAACACAAGCGATAACAGCATCGGGCAGTCGACCTTCACGTTCCAGCATTTGCTTCTTGGTTTCTTCGCCAATAATGCGTTGGAATTCACGCACTATGGTTGGGAACGGATGTGGCCCCGCGGCTGTGCCTAGGAGATAGTGGGCCTTTTCGTAGCTGCCAGACCAGTCGCGCATCGCCTCGTTACAGGCATCTTTTAGGGTGGCAGAACCTGAGGTGACAGGGATCACTTCCGCACCCATCAAACGCATTCTAAATACGTTAGGTGATTGGCGCGCAACGTCTTTCGCGCCCATATAGACTTTACATTTTAAGCCTAATAGCGCGCAGGCAAGGGCGGTGGCAACGCCGTGTTGTCCTGCACCGGTTTCGGCAATAATTTCTTTTTTACCCATGCGCTTAGCCAGCAGGGCTTGGCCTAACACTTGGTTGGTTTTATGGGCGCCGCCGTGGAGTAAATCTTCCCGTTTAAGGTAGATTTTCACCATAGGATTTGGGCTTAAATTGCGGGTTAAGGTCAGTGCTGTTGGGCGACCCGCATAGTTTTTCAATAAATCGGTAAACTCGGCTTTAAAGTCTTCATCTTCCTGCGCTTCCACAAAGGCAGTTTCTAATTGCTTAAGGGCTGGCACTAAAATCTGTGGCACATACATGCCGCCGTATTCGCCGAAATAAGGGTTAAGCTTTAACTTTGACATACCTTTTTCCTTATCTTATCAATCAGTTTGTCAGTGGCTTGATGGTGCTAACAGCGTCTTGGGGTTAACCGCATCGTTATCTATTTGGCCACTGGCATTAATAGGTTCATATTGTTTGTTGAGCATCACTCTTGTCCTGCACCAACAGCATCTAGGGCTTCTTGCTTAGCGCGATAGGCTAGAGACGTAAATGGGCAAAAGCCGTTTGGATCAGTTGCGCCGATTTAATTCCTGCGGCGGTTTCTAGGCCAGAATTAAAATCTAAACCGTAAAATCCTTGGGTATTGGCACTGGCCGCATTGTCGGCGTTGAGTCCGCCAGCCAACATGGCATGGGCTTTTTGTGGGCATAGGGATTTCACATCAATGCTTTGCCAATTAAAGGCTTGGCCTGAGCCGCCAAATTGGTCTGCCGTTTTACTATCAAAGAGATAACGCTGTGCTCCCAGAGGCAAGTTGCCAAGTTCACCCGTTTGCGCATCGACGCTGACGGCTTTCCAAATTTGGGTGGTGAGTCCCGCTTGCTCAAGTCGCTCGGCGAGCTGTGCTATTTCAAGTTCAGTTTCTGTGCCGTGCAGCTGTACGGCAGATAACTGCAAACAGGCTGCGGTATCCGTAATGGTGCTTGGCGCGGCATTAACAAACACGCCGACGAATTCAATGGCGGGAGCCGCGGATGCGCGATATTCCCTGAGCAATTGTTCAGCGGCGTTAAGGGTTAACGCGCGCGGGGATTTTTCGGCAAAAATCAGCCCGGCATAGACGGCGCCTGCTGTTGCTGCGGCGCGAATATCTTCCATGCGGGTGAGGCCGCAGACTTTATTGTGACCGAAGATCAATTTACGGCAGGCTAAGTCGATATCAGCCTCGGCCATAATTGAGCTGCCGACGAGGAAACCATCAACCAGTGGACTCAGGCGGCGTACTTGCTGATTGTTGTAGATGCCTGATTCGCTGATCACCACGCGGTCGCTGCCAATATGTGGCGCCAGCGTTTCTGTGGTGGCGAGATCGGTACTCAAATCCCTTAAGTTACGGTTATTGATCCCGATAATCGGCGCATCTAATGCGATGGCGCGTTTAAGTTCTTCTTCGTTACTGACTTCGGTCAGCACATCGAGTTGATACTTAGCGGCTTCTTTCGCTAGGCGGTGATATTGCGCATCATCGAGTACGGATAGCATTAACAGAATGGCATCGGCACCTTGGTGGGCGGCGAGTTTAATTTGGTATTCATCGACAAAAAAATCTTTGCACAGAATAGGTTGGTTCACCCGAGCGCGCACCTTAGGGATATAGTCCATATCCCCTTGGAAAAACTGCTCGTCGGTTAATACCGAAATGCCCGCCGCATATTTTCCGTAAATATCGGCAATGGCTTCTACATCAAACACATCGCGGATAAGCCCTTTGGACGGGCTGGCTTTTTTACATTCTAAAATGTAACCCGCCTTGGGCGCCTTGAGTGCGGCAAATAAACTGCGGTCAGAGATTTTTGGCGACAGACTGGCCTCGGGGAAACGCAGCTTCAGGGCGGCAATATGGGCAGCTTTGGTGTCGACTATACGGGTTAACACATTACTTTTTGGCATAGGGTTTGTTTCTGCCTGTGGCTGAGTTCTCATATCTTGGCTATTTGTTATCAGTTCTTGAGTCATTGCCACTTATTCCTTTGTTTCACTGCTGACTTTAGCTAATTGGCTTAGTAATTCAAAGGCTTTACCGCTTTGTATGGTACTGAGCGCAAGTAAGGTTCCTGTTTTCACTGAATCAGCAATCCCACACACATATAAAGCACAACCTGCATTAATGGCGACCGCATTGGCATGCGCATCTGTGCCGTAACCTTTTAAAATTGCCTCGGTGATCAAGGCATTCTGCGCGGGTTCGCCGCCTTCTAAGTCACTGATTTGTGCTAAAGGCACACCTAAATCGGCGGGCGTGAGTTGATACTCTATGATGTCGCCGTCTTTTAATTCGGCCACTTGGGTGTTGCCGTGCAGCGCGACTTCATCTAAACCACTGCCGTGCACTACCATAGCGCGTTTTGTGCCAAGCGCCTTTAATACTTTCGCTATCGGTAAGACTAACTCAGGGCTATAAACGCCAAGTAACATAAATTCGGGGCGGGCAGGATTGATAAGTGGCCCTAACACATTGAATAAGGTGCGCGTTTTCAGTGCTTGCCTGACCGACCCCGCATGTTTTACTCCGCCGTGGTAGTGGGGCGCAAATAAAAAGCACAGGTTCAATGCGTCGAGGCAACGACTGGCGGTGTCTGGTGACATGGTTAAGTCAATGCCAAACTGCGCCAATAGATCCGATGAACCCGATTTACTCGACACGCTACGATTGCCGTGTTTGGCGACCTTGGCGCCCGCCGCCGCGGCAACAAAGGCCGCAGTGGTGGAAATATTAATGGTATTAAAGCCATCGCCACCGGTGCCAACTATGTCAACGATGCCATTGCTAAGGTTATCGCCATTCGAGTAGGGAAACGTCTTGGCGGCGGCGCGCATGGCATCGGCGGCGCCGCTGATCTCATCTATGGTTTCGCCGCGCATCTTGAGCGCGACTAACATGCCTGCCATAGTGGCTTCACTCATTTCACCGCGAATTAACGCGCCAAAAAGTTCGGCGGTGTGCTCGCGACTTAAACTCTTACCTTGGTATAAAACATCGAGTAAAGGCTGAATATGGTTTGTACTCATGCATTTACTCCTGCTGTCATGTCTTGGGTCAGAAATGCCAAGGTTTGAATGAGCAGTGTGCTGCCCAACGTCGTCAGAATCGATTCTGGGTGGAACTGAAACCCAACGGCTCTATGCTGCGGGTGCAAAATTGCCATCGGCATAGCGTCAGTGGTTGCGATCACTTGCAAGCAATCCGGTACTTGAGTGGCGACGAGACTGTGATAACGGGCAACGGGCAGGGGAGAAGGCAAACCAGCAAATACGCCAGTACCGTCATGGAAAGTGGGGCTTGCCTTGCCGTGTACCACAAAAGGTGCGCGTGCCACTGTGCCGCCATAATATTCCACCATAGCTTGATGCCCAAGGCAGATACCCAGCATAGGCACCTTACCCGCAACTTTGGCGATAAGTGCCATCATAGAACCTGCCTCATGGGGCGCACCTGGTCCTGGTGATAACACGAGGGCTGCAGGCTCTTGTTCGTTAAGCAGTTTTTCAGCTATATAATCGGCGGCAACATCGTTGCGGTAAATCACCACTTCACAGCCAAGGCTGCGAAATTGATCCACTAAGTTATAGGTAAAGGAGTCAAAGTTATCGAGTAGATAGAGTTTCATGTTTGGCTCCTATTTATATTGCACTGAAGAGGATTGTGCTGAAGTGGATTGAGCTGACGATTCATTTGCTAGCAGTCCAGCGCCCATCTTGATGGCCGAAATCACGGCTTGGGCTTTTTGACGGGTTTCATCTGCTTCGCTTTGTGGATCAGAATCAAATACCACGCCAGCGCCCGCTTGAATAAAGGCGGTGCCATTTTTGACAAAGGCGGAGCGGATCACGATGCAAGTGTCCATGTCACCAAGGGCATTAAGGTAACCCACAGCGCCGCCATAGCTGCCGCGACGGGCTTTTTCTGCTTGGCGTACCAGTTGTGATGCACGTACTTTTGGTGCGCCCACTAATGTGCCCATATTCATACAGGCCTGATAAGCATGCAGGGCATCTAAATCTTGACGCAGTTGACCCGTTACACGGCTGACGAGGTGCATCACATGGGAATAACGGTCAACTTTTAATAGTTCGGCGACTTTGCGGCTGCCGCTTTGGCTGATGCGTGCGATATCGTTGCGAGCTAAATCGACCAGCATTAAGTGTTCCGACAGTTCTTTTTTATCTAAACGCAGTTCAAGTTCAATACGGCTGTCTAAGTCAAAATCAATCTCGCCCGTGGCGGTTTTACCGCGTTTGCGGGTGCCGGCAATCGGGTAGACTTCTACCTGATTACTGCTGGCATCAAATTTGAGCGCACTTTCTGGTGAGGCGCCAAACAGCGTGAAATCTTGGCCTCTGAAATAAAACATGTAAGGGCTAGGGTTAGTCAGGCGCAGGGCACGATAAGCCCCTAAAGTATTCGGGCAAGGCAAACTAAAGCTACGGGATGGCACTACTTGGAAAATATCGCCCGCAATAATGTGTTCTTTCAAATCGATAATGGTTTGTTTGAACACCTCATCGGAAATATTGACTTGCTCAGTTGCGTCGATGGCGACCAGTGTCGGTATATCGGCAGGTGAATTACCCAGAGTTTTACATTGTGTGCTTAACTGCTGAACTCGCTCGCTTAGCGCTGCGGTGATGGCGGCATATTGAGCTGAATCGTGACTGAAGTTATGGGTAATGATGTCGGCTTGTTTCAGTTTATGATCGATAAGGATTAAGGTTTCGGCGAGGTAAAATAAGTAGTCTGGACAATCGTTATCGCGGTTCGGTACGGCAGGCAGTGGTTCGACAGTATCAATCAAGTCGTAGGCCAGCACGCCACCTAAAAACAGATCCTCAAAGGCGGGCTTGGTCTGGCTGTCAGTATGGGCGTCACAACCAATCTGCTGTATAAACATCCGTAGACCATCGAGTGGCGAGGTCGATTTTAAGCGTGCATCTTCATCCTGCAGCTGAGTGTCTTTTTGCAGTGTGATCACTAAGGTCAAGTTATCTCTGGCGACATTGACAGCAGTACTGAAAAAGAGCGCGATGGGAGCAAGTAAGCTCGCGCCATTGCCGGTCAGTGCGGTGAAGGTTAGCTGATAACCGTCACAGCGGATCATCATGGCGGCATGGGTCATTACCATGCTTTTTAAGTGATCTTTACTGTCGATTTCGGCCGATTCGAGCAACATAGTATGGGGCGCATCTTGGGTGATGTGCTGATATAAGCGTAGTGGATCGCTGTGGTAGGTTAATGCCGCCTTGAGTGTGCTTGAGCGTGCGAATGTCTGTTTGGGCATGTTCATATTCCAGCTACCTTATAAAATGTCTTTAACATCATGAGTTATCTCGCTTTCTTAATTTTTTACCCGAGTCTGCCGACATTTTTCGCACCTAACAAAAAAGCCCGCATTTCTGCGGGCTTCTTGTTGATTCTGGTCACTTTCAAATGAGCACAGAGCTTCACACCACCCGCTACGTTGGGAAGTGCCACCACCAAATGATGTTTAATGAAGCGTTAATGTGTGTCATTCAAAAGGGTCTCGCTAATTCAGTAATTGGTGTATAGAAAACCTTAGCTGGAGCTGAATGTCAATTGAATATTTTTCATTTTCTGCGATTTATTCACTTTAATGACGCAGAAAATTTAAGTCACACAGCCACAAAATGCGAGATAGCAGCGCATTTGTTAACAAGTTCGCGTACAATAGCGCCATGAATACTCAAAGCATATTGGCTGATCTACATAGCCACACGACCGCGTCCGATGGTCAGTTAACGCCGTCTGAATTGGTGGCAAGAGCTCTTGAAAAGGGTGTGCAGTTATTTGCCATTACCGATCATGACACAGTGGCTGGTTTACCTGAAGCCCGTGCCTTTAATCAGGCTCAAGCTACTCCATTGAAATTGATTTCTGGCGTGGAAATCTCTACTCGCTGGAACAGTTACGATATCCACATAGTGGCGCTTAACTTCGATGCTGATAATCCAGCGTTATTAGCATTTTTAGAAAACCAGCGTGAATTACGTGAATTACGGGCTCAAGAAATTGGCCATAGATTAGCTAAAGCTGGCATTGAAGGTGCCTACGAAGGTGCTAAGGCGTTGGCGGGTGATGCGGCATTGAGCCGTGGACATTACGCTCGCTGGATGGCTGAAAATGGTCATGCTGTGGATATGCCCAGCGTCTTTAAACGCTACCTTGCACGCGGTAAAACCGGTTATGTGCCTAATAATTGGGGTGATATGGCCAGTGCCATTGATATCATCCATAACGCAGGTGGGTTAGCCGTGTTGGCGCACCCCAGTGGTTATAAGTTATCGGCTAAGTGGCTTAAGCGCTTAGTGCGTGAATTTAAAGAAGCCGGTGGAGATGCCATGGAAGTGGTGCTTGGCCAGCAAACATTAGACGACAGGGCCAATCTTGTGGCGCTGAGTGTCCAAAACCAGTTGCTTGCATCGATAGGGAGTGATTTTCACTTTCCGAGCAATTGGATAGAATTAGGTAAAAATCTGTATCAGCCCCAAGGTATTGATTGGGTCTGGCAATCGGAATCTTGGATGGAACGACCATGAGTCAGTTTTTTTATGTACATGAAGTAAATCCGCAAACGCGGCTTATTAGTCAGGCGGTTGCCGTATTGAAAAGCGGCGGTGTGATTGTTTATCCCACCGATTCGGGCTATGCCTTAGGCTGCTTGATTGGTGAGAAAGACGCTATGACGCGGATGGCGAGAATTCGTCAAATTGAGAACGATCATAACTTTTCCTTGATGTGCCGCGATTTATCCGAGCTTGCGACTTACGCTAAAGTGGATAATCAGGCGTATCGCATCCTAAAAAGCTGCACGCCTGGGCCTTATACGTTCATTTTCAAAGCGACTAAAGAAGTACCGCGTCGCTTACAAAATGACAAGAAAAAGACCATAGGTATTCGCGTGCCCGACAATGTGATCGCACTAGCGTTGCTCGAAGCCTTAGATGCGCCGCTGATGTCGACTAGTTTAGTGATGCCAAATGCAGAATTTGCCGAGTCTGATCCTGAACAAATTCGCGATTTGCTCGAGCATCAAGTGGATGTGATTATCCACGGTGGTTATTTAGGCGAAAAGCCAACGACTGTGATTGATATGTCTGAAGATGGCGCCGAAATTTTGCGTGAAGGCGCGGGTGATATCACGCCTTTTCTCTAAATCCAGCGCAATAGATTTATCTGTAGTGGATGCGAGTGAGCGATGCGGCGAGCGGCAGTGAACATTTGGCAGTTTTATCGCCGCAGATTTACAGGTATAATCGCGCGTTTGGCGTTAGCCTAAGTTGGGTTGCGCAGCGTTAACGGAGCAAGATAGCGGATGCAGGGCACGCAACAAAGTTTACCCTTAGCCGTTATTCGTGGTCAGGCAATGACCGAAATGCCGCTGGATTTGTTTATTCCGCCAGAGGCATTAGAAGTATTCCTTGAGTCCTTTGAAGGCCCATTGGATTTACTTTTATATTTGATCCGTAAGCAAAAATTAGACGTTGTCGATTTACCCATTCAGCAAATCACCGCGCAGTATTTAGAGTATATTACGTTGCTGACTCAGGCTCGAATTGAACTTGCTGCCGATTACTTAGTGATGGCGGCAACGCTTGCCGAGATTAAATCCCGTTTGCTGCTGCCGCGTATGGTGGCCGAAGATGAGGTTGAGGAAGATCCACGGGCACAGCTTATTCGGCAGCTTAAAGCCTATGAAGTGATTAAAGAAGCGTCGCAAAAACTCGATGATTTACCGCGGCTCGAGCGGGATGTATTTCAAGCCAAAGCAGTGGCAGCACCCGACATTAAGCCGTTAATGATCCCGCCAGAAGTTTCGTTGTTTGAAATTGCCCGCGCCTTTGGTGATGTACTCAAACGTATCGATGCCTATGAAGATCATCATGTTAAGCGTGAACAGTTATCGACTCGTGAGCGCATGAGCCAGATTTTAGCCATGTTGAACTCGGAAGATTTTACGGCATTTGAACGTTTATTTACCCTAGAAGAAGGCCGTGCCGGCGTGGTAGTCACCTTCTTAGCTTTGATGGAATTAGTCAAAGAATTATTGGTCGAATTGTACCAAACAGAGCCGTTTTCAACTATTTACGTTAAGGCCTATTAATTGATGCAGATAAATCCTACTCAATTAAAACAGCTTATTGAAGCGAGTTTGTTTGTATTGGGGAAACCCTTGTCGGCGAAAATGTTGAAAGACACTGTATTGGTGGATTTCACGGTTTCCAGAGACAAAATAAAAGCTGCATTGGATGAGCTGCAGCAGGATTATCAAGACAGAGGTGTGCAACTTGTGAAAGTCGCTGGAGGTTATCGCTTCCAGACCTTAGAAGTCTTGAGTCCTTTTTTGCAACCCCTGTGGCAAGAAAAGGCGCCTAAATATTCGCGTGCGACATTAGAAACCTTGGCGGTAATTGCCTATCGTCAACCTGTGACTCGTGGCGATATTGAACAGGTGCGCGGTGTGGCTATAAGTAGCCATATCATAAAAAGTTTGTCAGATAGACATTGGATTAAAGTAGTTGGCCATAAAGAAGTACCGGGGCGACCCGCGTTATATGCCACTACCTTAGAATTTTTAGCATATTTTGGCTTAGATACCTTAGCGGATTTACCGCCGCTGTCGGATACTGAGTCATTGCAGGCGGTTTTTTCAGGTTTGAAATCATCGCCAGAACAGTCAGAAGAGCAAAATACTAATGAGTGAAAAATTGCAGAAAGTCTTGGCCCGTGCAGGCCATGGCTCCCGTCGTGAGATGGAGGCATGGATTGCTGCAGGCCGAGTTAGTATTGATGGTGAAATTGCTAGCCTTGGGGATCGTATTGAAGCTGATGCTAAAGTACGTATCGATGGCAGAGCCATTTCGTTAAAGTCTGCCGAAGATGTGATTTGCCGTGTGCTGGCATATCATAAACCTGAAGGCGAAATTTGTAGTCGTAAAGATCCTGAAGGCCGTCCAACGGTATTCGATCGCTTACCTAAAGTGCGTGATTCACGCTGGGTAGCGGTTGGTCGTTTAGACATTAACACCTCAGGCTTATTGTTGTTTACGTCAGATGGTGAGTTGGCGAACCGTTTAATGCATCCATCGAACGAAGTCGACCGCGAATACGCAGTGCGTACCTTTGGTGAAATCCCTGAGGCGACAGTGCAACGTTTACGTACTGGCGTCATGTTAGAAGACGGCCCTGCGCAGTTTGATAGCATCAAACCAGCGGGCGGCGAAGGCATGAACCAGTGGTGGCATGTGTGTTTACGCGAAGGTCGCAACCGTGAAGTGCGCCGTTTGTGGGAATCCCAAGAAGTACAGGTGAGTCGTTTGATCCGTATTCGTTATGGTATGGTCGAACTGCCAAAATCACTGCCTCGCGGTGGCTGGGTTGAATTGCCAGTAGAGCAAGTTAACTACTTGCGTAAGCTGGCGGGTCTTGAGCCCGAAACTCGTACTATGCTCGCCGCTGATAAACACAGCGTAGCCCGTGCTCAGGTGAAGAGTGCTAAAATTCGCCGCGCCGTACGTAAGCATAAAGTGACCGGATCGGGGAAACCTAAGCCATCGCGTCAGCGCAGCTAAGTTGTTTTATCCCAATGAAAAAGGCCGCTAAGCGGCCTTTTTGCTTTCTGTTATTTGCAGCTATGTTATAACAAGTCTCAGTTGGATTGAGGAGTGAATGGATGAAGCTAATTTCAGTGAAACGGATTTGGGAACACGCTGCCCATAATGCGTTTACCGATTTAATCACGTTTCAGGGGGCACTGTTTTGCGTTTTCCGTGAAGGGACTGCCCATGTGTCACCCGATGGTGCGCTACGAATTCTACGCTCAGCGGATTTAGGCGACACTTGGCAGAGCGTGGCGCTGATCCGTTCGGATGAGGCGGATTTACGCGATGGCAAACTGATTGAGTATCAAGGGGAATTACTCTTACTCGGCGGCGGGACTTTACACGATAAGTCTGGCTTACAATCACATCTTTGGCGCTCAGCCAATGGGCTAGCGTGGTCGGATGCGTTAAAAGTCGCTGATAAAGGCTATTGGTTATGGCGCTTAACCGAGCATCAAAATGCACTCTATGGCGTGGGTTATCGCGCTGGGCCTGATGGCGATACCCGCTTGTATAAAAGTGATGATGGGGTGCAGTTTGAGACTTGGTTAAAGGTGTTTAATAATCAAGGTTATGTCAACGAAACTGCCATTGTTTTTCATCAAGAAAACGGCTTTTGTCTATTGAGGCGCGATCCCGTATGGGCCCAGAATTTGTCGGTTTACTCGGCCGCAGTCAAATGCCATTCACCGATTGGCAATGGCAAGAACTCGATAAGCGCATTGGTGGGCCAGTGATGTTGATGTACCAATCCCGTTTGTTGGCTGTGGTGCGTTTATACGATGAACAAGTTCGAACGGCTTTAGTTCAAATTCATCCAGATACTGGCGTGGTTCAAGAGTTATTGACGCTGCCATCGAAGGGCGATACCAGTTATGCGGGCGTTGTGATTGACGGAAATGAGTTGTGGGTAAGTTATTACTCCAGCCATGAGTTAGCTGACTCACAGCTGGATACGCAAAATTCGCTTGATGAATCAAACAGAGTCGCCAAAGCTAAAACGATGATTTATTTTGCAAAAATTCAGTTAAGCTAAGATTGGCGGTGCGCTATCTTTGTTGTACTTAATGTCATCGACAAGTTCGGGTTTCATTTTGAGAATATCTAAAATAATAAAGAGCCATAAATAGGCCCTTTAATATTGCTGAATCATACCGGCAGAAACTCAATAAGCGATTCGATTACTGTGCGTTAAACTGCTGTCCGTTGACGGCACTAGAATCTTGACCCATCAAATAGAGATAGGTCGGCATGATCTCTTCAGCGGTTTTGAGATCCAGTGGATTCTCTGCAGGGTAGGCTTTAGCGCG
Source organism: Shewanella sp. SW32 (assembly GCF_025653365.1). Classification (NCBI taxonomy): domain Bacteria; kingdom Pseudomonadati; phylum Pseudomonadota; class Gammaproteobacteria; order Alteromonadales; family Shewanellaceae; genus Shewanella; species Shewanella sp. SW32. The sequence continues at coordinate 78,360 of NZ_JAKKSJ010000016.1, forward strand.
CATCTCAGTGCGGGTAGCTCCTGGATTGATGCTGTTAACTCGAACTGAGGTGCCATCGCATTCATGGGCGAGAACTTGCATCATGCCTTCGGTGGCAAACTTAGAGAAAGCATAAGGTCCCCAATAGGCGCGGCCTTGACGACCCACACTGCTCGACGTAAAGATAATAGATGCACTGGGTGCTTGGCGCATCACAGGTAGTAATGCTTTAGTTAGCATGACTTGGGCCGTGACGTTCACTTTTAGCACGTCTTCGAGTGATGGAATATCTATGTGTTCAAACGGGCCTAAGGCGCCGAGCAAGCTAGCGTTATGTAATAAGCCGTCTAAATGATCGAATTGCTCGGCTATGGTATCGGCCATATCGCGATAATTTTGTTCCGTTGCGCCCTTAAGATCCAATGGCACTATGGCAGGTTTGGGATAACCAGCTTGCTCTATTACGTCGTAAACTGCTTCCAATTTTTTCACTGTTTTACCAAGTAAAATCACAGTGGCGCCGTGTTTTGCAAACTCAATGGCGGCGGTACGGCCTATGCCAGCACCAGCGCCTGTGACTAAAATCGTCTTGCCCTTGAGTAAATCTTTTGCTGCTTGATATTCCAACATGAGTCTCTTTTTCCTCTTGGCGAGAATGCCCGCCACTTCTAGAGTCGCCGAAGTGATAAACGCATGTTTCAAACAAATGAATGAAACTTTGTTATCAATAGCTAAAATCTTTGTGACAAACTTGTGGCTAACTCAATATTTTTACGTTAACTTGAAATGAGTTAGGGGCTAACATAAGCCCTATTGGTCACAGATCTAAAAGCTATTGTGACTAATTTCTTGGGGAAAACAAAACTATTACAACAAGATTTGGGGAAAAAAGATGAAAAGACTCATTTTGGGTGTTGCGATTGCATCTGCACTGGGCCTCACAGGATGTGGTGAGGACAGTTTTAATGAACTCAAGGATAAGACAGAAGTGCTCATCCCTGAATCGCACATGGTGTTCGACCCTGCTAATTCAAAAGTTCCATTACCGAATGATTTGCTGTTCAGTGGCACCAAAGATGGCACATTATCAATTCCGGGTGAAAGCTCGGGCAATTATGTTGATCCACAAATAGCGCTTGGGGCGTTAGATGGGTGGTCCACAACATCACCGATTTCTATTGATATCGATTTGGCGAAAAAACATGACGGTACACCGCTGACCTTAATGGCGGCATCAGTTGCACAACCGGGTGCTGTCAGAATGTTTGAAGCCACAGTAGGCGGCGCATTATCGTCTGATCCCGAATGTAAGGCTAAACCGTCAGTTTCAGCCTGTAAAGTGGGCGCTGAGTTGCAGTTTGGCGTTGACTTTATATCAACCGCTTCGGGCAAAAAAGTGGTGATAATACCGCTTAAGCCACTCAAAGCTGGGCAATCTTATATTTATGCGACAACGAATCTTATTCAAGATTCTGAAGGTCGTGGTATCGCTCCTTCAACGACCTATGGTTTGTTGAAGCTGGATATCAATACGTTACCTTTAGAAACGCCAGATCAATTGATGCTGCAAACCTTAGTGAATAGTTATGAGAAAGGGATTGCTGCGGCCCATAAGGTCGATCCTTTAACCATCAGTTACTCTGGCTTATTTACAACTCAGTCTGTTGCTAACGTCTATGAAACCACCAAATTGCTGATGGCGAAGGGTGCTCCCTATGCACCAAGCTTTGCCCAGATGCCAACACCGACTGGATTGACTGTGGCTCAAGTGGCGGGCTTAACACCAGCTGCTGGAGCTGCCTATGTTGCCGCAAACTTGGCTGATGTGTATACGGCAAAAATTAAACTGCCTATTTACGGTGATTGTTCTTCAGTTGGTTGTTTATCCGCTGAAGGTAAACCATTAATTAATGGTCATTGGAAAGCCCAAGGTGATAGCCCTGTATCTGTGCTACTAGCCCTGCAAGCGGGCACACTCAGCCAGAATAATTTTGGTATGCAAGCGGTGGCTAATGGTATTGCCAACCCTGCTGATGCTTTAGCCAATCCCTCGTTAATGGCGGGTAAAACATGGGTTTTAGACGATGGTACGGCAGTTGATAAAACCAAACATCTGACTAAATTCAATCCTATTCCAGCAATCAAAGGTTATGAAACAGTATCTGTACTGATTTCTATGCCCAATGCAACGAAATTGGCCGCTTTTTATCAACAGCAAGGTCGTGAGTTTATTCCTCCTACATCTGGTTGGCCAACAACAATTGCCCTTCACGGTTTAGGTGGCGGTAAAGAAATGTCATTGGCCTATGCCGGCACGTATGCGGCAATGGGGGTTGCAACTGTTGCTATTGATATGCCACTTCACGGTGCGCGTTCATTCGATGCTAACGGTGATGGGATTTATGAAGTCTCTGCGACAGATCCTGCCTTCGGTGCAGTTGTCGGTAAACCGGATGCCTTTAAAAATGGTAACCCGTTGGTGTTTGTGAATATTTCTAGCACTTTGTCGGTGCGAGATAACTTCCGTCAAGCGACGATGGACCATTTAGGGGTGCGTCTTGCTCTTACGGGCTTAGCACAGGGCTTAGCACAAGCAGGTCAGCCGCAAGTATTTGATGTGACTAAAATCAGTGCTCAAGGTCTGAGTTTAGGCGCCATTGTGGGCACTGATTTTGCGACCTATGCCAGCACAGGTATGAAGAATCCAGCAACCGGCGATGCCTTGCCAAATGCTTATGCTATCAATGCTGTATCCTTAGTTGCGCCAGCAGGTGGATTAGCAGGATCATTCGCAGGTTCTGCAACCTTTGGCCCAGTACTGTTTAGTAATATTACGGCATCTGCAACTTTCCAAGCACAGGTCGATGCGGCTAATACAGCAGGTTATGAGCCTGGTAGCCCTGAATATGCGGCACTGGTGCAGGGGGTATATGCCCAATTTATTCCGACGTTTGCCTTTGCGGTTCAAACAGCGGTAGATTCTGCAGATCCTGTTAACCATGCTGCTATGTTAAAAGCGACAGGCTTACCTGTTCACTTAATTGAAGTGGCGGGTGATGGTAACGGTAACTTAGCAGATCAAGTGCTGCCTAATCGCGTCGATAACTTCCCATTATCGGGCACTGAGCCGCTGATCGCTGCCATCGGGCTACCTTGTGCCGATAGCACGAGCAAAGGTCATGGCGTTGTGCGTTTCGCTAAAGGTCACCACAGTTCGATTGTTGATCCTAAAGAAAAGGAATCAACGGATGGTATGGCCGCGGCTGCCACGGTTGAAATGCAGACTCAAGTGGCAACCTATGCTGCTACTGCAGGTAAGGACGACGTGACGATTTTAGTGACAAACAGTGGGGTCATTGCGACTTGTCCTAACTAATCTTGCCTTAATCGGAAAAACCCAGCCTTTGCTGGGTTTTTTTATGGGCCTTTAGGCTGTTAGAATAGCGCGCAATTGATTGAATGATGTAACGCCCTAACGGAGAACACTTTGGAATTTTTATACGAGTATGGAATGTTTTTGGCGAAAGCCGTCACAATAGTGGTCGCAATCGTTGCCGTTATTATTGTGGTGTTGGCTTCCACTGTAAAACACAAGTCAGATAAGGGCGAGCTGAGGATCACTAACTTGTCTGAAGAGTTAGAAGAACTTAAGCATGGCTTAAAAGAAGAACTTCTGTCAAAGAAACAATTCAAAGCCTATGAAAAGCAATTAAAAGCTGACGAAAAGGCAAAAGACAAGGCCGCAGATGAAGCCTGCACGGGCAAAGTGTTCGTGATTGATTTTAAGGGCAGTATCGATGCCGCTGAGGTCGCATCACTGCGTGAAGAAATCAGTGCAATTATCGCTATCGCAGAAAAAGGCGATGAAGTGGTTGTCAATGTAGAGAGTGGCGGTGGTATGGTGCATGGTTATGGTTTAGCCTCCAGCCAGTTAGATCGCTTACGCCAAGCTGATATTCCATTGACTGTCTGTGTTGATAAAGTCGCCGCCAGTGGTGGCTATATGATGGCCTGTGTAGCGAATAAAATTTATGCTGCACCTTTTGCCATTGTCGGTTCTATTGGTGTTGTTGCTCAACTGCCTAACTTTAATCGCCTGCTGAAAAAGCATGAAATTGATTATGAGCAACATACGGCTGGTAATTTTAAGCGCACCTTGACAGTATTTGGTGAAAACTCCGATGAGGGAAGACAGAAGTTTCAAGAAGAACTCGAAGAAACCCACGTCTTATTTAAAGCGTTTGTTGGTAAGTATCGCCCTGAGTTGGATTTAGTGAAAGTCGCTACTGGCGAGCATTGGTACGGTCAGCAAGCCATTGAATTAGGTTTAGTTGATGCGATTTCGACCAGCGATGATGTGATAATGTCACTCGCCACAGAGCGTTCTGTGTACAAGATACGTTATCAGATGAGAAAGAAACTCGCTGATAAAATTGCCCACGGTGCCTCTTTGTCTGTGAACGCTATTTTCAATCGCCTCATAGAAAAAAATCGTCCTATGTAATTTTGTCTATTGGTGAATAAAAGTAAAAACGCCTGCATTTGCAGGCGTTTTCATTTGCTGAGCTTTCGCGGCTAATACCGAAGTGGGTTAGATTTGATAGCTGATATGTTGATGGAAGCGTACGATGAGATCTTCACGCTCCGGATCGACACCTATGTCCGCTGCGAAGGCCTTCAGAGCTGTTTCAACATTGTTCATAAAGCGACCGAAACCCGAATCGTCACAATCCTTGGTACCTGCCACTATGGTAAAGTGCGCGGCTTCGACTAAGTTATCGGCATCCCAGCGACGGATAACTTGTTGCTCAGTCGCATTAGGATCGAACCCTATCATTTGTACTTCGGCTTTGCTGGCGAGCTTTTCAAACTTACTGTTACGCACAAGTGGTGTTAAGCCGTTCGCTATCATAGCAAGGCGTGTTAGCTGTCTATTCGCTGCCGCTTTGAGGAAGCAGTCTTCAAGATGCTGATATAAAGGCGTAAAGTCAGTGGCTGAGTCAGGTAATAAACCCTGTTTGAGTTTGCGGCTCAGCGGCAAGCTCACCGTCACATAGGTAAGAGAGCTAACGTTTTCTGGTAACTCACATTTTCTGGCTTTATATCTTGGGCCGATGGCGCGCAGTTTATAACCATAGGTTTCTTTATAGCCCTTAGCTTTTGCGAACAGATCATAGGATAAATGCTGATGGTCGCGGACCTTAACCTTAAGAGCGCTTATTGGCATTAAGGGCATTAATTCAGTGAGCAACTCACGCACCTTGATATGGAAACTGGCGGAATTACTGCGAATATCGTCACCTGTGGCGAGAAACACAATGCGCAGTTTACGGGCGCGATAGTTTTCTTGCGAGAATAAGTTTTGGGCTTCGTGGTAGGCTGGGTTATAAAAAAATAGAATTTGTTCAGTGGTTTGGAAGCAATACGCTTCGGTATGGTAACGCACTACTGGCAGTTTATCGTTAGTGATCACGTGAACATTACGGAGATCGTGTTGTTCTGCCAAATTAAATATCAAACGGCTTAACGTTTGATAGCAGCTTTGATAATCGGGATATTGATTGAGTAGCTCATCCGTCACCTTGATTTCGGCTGTGATGTATTGATTTGTACGGGCTTCCTTGGGTATGTACACTTTTTGCTGATGGCTAAGGGACATATTGACTCCTTGTTTGAGTTAACCATTTGCTAACACGAATTTTACTGTTTATCTATAGGGTGAATCTTGCGTTAGAACACGTTTTTATCCGTTGAACATGAGTTTAGCTAAGTAAGCGGTTCGTTAGCTTAAAATAGCAGCTATTTTATTGGGTTAACGCATTTTCTATCCATGGTTGCATCCAAGCCGCAATCTGAGCTTGCGCCTTTTCGTTGGGATGAATGCCATCCCTTTGCATTAATTCTGGATGGGGCGCGATATCCTGCATAAAGAAGGGGATCAATACTATATCCTGGGTTTTAGATATGTCTTGATACACTCGGGTGAACTTTTGGGTATAGCGAGGGCCATAGTTAGGCGGTACCATGATCTCGGTCAGCAGCACTTTTGCGCCGCTATCTTTGGCTAGGGTAATGATTTGGATTAGATTATTTTCGAGTTGCGTTGGGGGGAATCCACGTAAACCATCATTACCTCCCAGTTCAACGACCACAAGGTCGGGAGCAACAGAATCGAGCAAGGCGGGTAATCGGCGTAGGCCGCCCGCTGTGGTTTCGCCGCTCACAGAGCAATTGGTAAACTGATGTTCGGGCAGATTTTTTTGCAGTAGTGCTACCCAGCCTGACTGTTCTGCCATGCCGTAGCTAGCGCCTAAGCTATCGCCGAGGATCAGTATCTTTGCCGCGTGAGCGGGCGTGACCATGAGTACACTCAGTAGGATGAATGCCCCTAGGGTCTTCGCCATTGATTTTAATCTTAGCGATTGATACCAGAACGATTTATATAAGAAGGATCCTATGTCTAACGTCATCTTAAAAAACAGTGCCATTAATGTTGTTAACCTCGAAAAATCAGTGATTACTCAGGAAGGAACGCTCACTATCCTCAAGGGCATTAACTTAGATGTCAAGCAAGGTGAGAGTGTGGCCATTCTCGGCCCATCAGGTTCAGGCAAATCCACCTTATTGGGATTGCTTGCGGCGCTTGATACGCCTACGTCGGGGGAGATTTGGCTCGATGGTGTGGCATTATCACCATTGAATGAAGAGCAAAAAGCGGCACTGCGTAAACAGAAGGTCAGCTTTATTTTTCAATCCTTTATGTTAGTGGATACCTTAACTGCACTCGAGAACGTCATGTTACCCGCCGAGCTTGCGGGCGTGAGTAATGCCAAGGAAAAAGCGCAGGCCATGTTGGTGCGTGTTGGTTTATCCCATCGCTTGACCCATTTACCCAAACAGCTTTCGGGTGGTGAACAGCAAAGGGTGGCGATTGCCCGCGCTTTTATCTGTGAACCTACAGTTTTGTTTGCCGATGAACCAACAGGCAATTTAGATAGCGTCAACGGCCATAAGATTGCCGATATGTTGTTTGAGCTTAATCAAGAAAGCCATACAACCTTAGTCCTTGTTACCCATGATCTGCTGCTGGCCAAGCGGTGTGAGCGTCAATTGGTGATGGATAACGGCCATTTACAGGAAGATATCACTCAAACAGAACCGCTAGCCGATGTTAAGGAGGCTTAATAATGGAGTTAAGTCTGGCATGGCGCCTGTTTAAACGCGAGTTACAGCAGGGACAATTGTTATTGATTATCCTCGCTATTACGCTCGCGGTTTTGTCTGTGAGTGGCTTGGCGCGGGTGAGTGAACGTCTGCAAGTGGCAATTAGTGGTCAAGCTTCACAGTTTATTGCTGCCGACCGTATTATCGATTCGCCGGTTAAAATTGATGCGGCGATTTTATCCAAAGCCGAAGCGCTTGGGCTTAAGCATGTGACTAACATGCAATTTAATTCCATGGTCTATTCGGGAGATAAGTTTCAGTTAGTCACAGTACGCGCCGTAGAGTCGGGTTACCCGCTTAAGGGCGATATTGAACTCACCAGCGGTAAAACCAAGGCGTTACCTCAAGCGGGCGAAATCTGGTTTGAGACTCGCTTAGGCGGACTTTTGGGTTATCCCAAATCCATCGAACTAGGTAACAGTGAATTTGTGCTCAGCAATGAGATCAGCCGCTTACCCGACGCGGGCTTTAATCCTTTTGCTTCATCGCCCGTGGTATTGATGCGCATGGAGGATGTCGCCAAAACGGGAGTGATTCAACCGGGCAGCCGCGTGACTTATCTGTATCAATTTGCTGGCGATGAAGCTTCGCTTACGGCCTTTGAGCAAAGTGTTAAACCGCTTTTGAATAGCACCCAGCGTTGGGTCGATGTGCAATCCGGTGACTCGCCGATAGCGGGAGCGGTTAAGCGAGCTGAGCGCTTCCTACTGCTAGCAAGTTTGATGGGCATTGCATTGGCCTGCGCGGCGATAGGTATTGCCGCACAGCGTTATTGTCAGCGTCATTACGATGTGGTGGCCATGCTGAAAACCTTTGGCGCCTCGGCAAAGCAAATTCGCCTGTTGTTTGGTACTCATTTATTGTTGGTAACACTACTGGGAATTGGTCTAGGTCTAATTGGGGGAGGGTTACTCGATTTTGGGATCAGTTATCTATTACCACCTGAAATTGCGGCCTATTCACCGCCACTCACACGGCCATTATTACTCGGTATCAGCACTGGGCTCATCAGCGCCTTTATGTTTTCGGCTTATCCATTGATGCGTTTACTGGCTATTCCGCCACTTCGGGTGTTGCAGCGTCAGTTAGAAGGCTTACAGCTTGGTATGTGGCTGCATTTGCTACTGAGTCTAGGGGCTATGGCGCTACTGGGCTATTTGTATTCCCAAAGTTGGACTTTGACTCTGACTGTGGTCGCGGCTGTGCTATTGCTGGCTGTGCTATTAAGTCTGCTTGGATTTGTGATGATACGAGCAGGACACAGTGTTGGTATGAAGACTACCAATCCTTTGCAATTAGCGCTGGCGGGGCTAAGGCGTCGTGCGCGGCAAAATGCGGTGCAATTGGTTGGCTTTAGCGCTGCACTGGTACTGTTATTGACTATTTTGGCGTTAAGACAAGATTTACTTAACGAATGGCAAAAACAGTTGCCCGAAAATGCGCCTAATTATTTCCTTGTCAATATTGCGCCTGATGATGCAAAGCCCTTGAATGATTTCATGACGGCGAAGGGGATAGTGGCGACAGATATTTATCCGGTGATCCGTGGCCGATTAACTCAAATTAACGGTGAAGCGCTGATTTCGAATGAACAGTCAGAAGCGGGTGAAAAGGGAAGAGTGGGCATTTCGCGCGAGTTAAACCTAACGTGGCGCAATACACTGCCTGCTAACAACGAACTGTTAGAGGGGCATTTTAATCAAGCCGCTGATGAAGTGTCGGTGGAGTCCGGCGTGGCGGAGCGTCTAGGTATTGGTCTTGGCGATAAGCTGACTTACGTGATTGATAATCAAGAGCTCACAGTTAAAGTTGCCAGTATTCGTGCCGTACACTGGGAAACGCTGCAACCGAACTTCTTTATGATTTTCACTCAAGAAGCGCTCGCGCCTTTTGGTTATACTTCGATGGCGAGTTTTTATTTAAATGACCAGTCAACAAATGACCCCGCAACAAACGGCCAAGCGCTGAGTGCCGATGGTACGCCTAAGGATGCAGTGATCCTTGCGCTTATTCAGCAATTTCCGACGATATCTATCATAGATGTTGGCGCTATGGTGGGGCAGTTGCGGCAGATAATTGAGCAAGTGTCGCTGTCGTTGTCTTTAGTGCTGGCCTTAGTGTTATTAGCCAGTGCCTTAGTCTTGATTGCACAGACTGAGGCTGGCATGGCAACTCGGCAACGTGAACTGGCGGTGTTACGTACCTTTGGTGCTTCAGGATGGTTATTGCGCAGTGCAACGGGTTTAGAGTTCGCCTTACTTGGCGGTATTGCGGGTGTGTTAGCCGTAATTGTGGCCGAATTTGCGTTATATCTACTTAAGACGCAAGTGTTTGAGCTTAATGTATACATGCACTGGCCTTGGTGGGGTATTGCCCCTGTTTCTGGAGCCTTAATCGTCGCCTTACTAGGGGTTTGGCGTTGTCGACAATTGCTCAGCCAATCTTGCTCTGAGCTATTAAAGGCTGGGAGCTAGGGCGGTTTGTGAACTCTGTTGATGGGCTAAAACATAAAGCTTATTAAGACAACAAGCTGAGCCAACATTAAAAGCACTGATGCGACATAAGCTCAGTGCTTTTTTGTTATGGGGTTGATTCTGCTGCACTTGAATTGAATATGCTTTTTACATCGGCTTACAAATTGATCTGTGCTTAAGCAGGTAGCAACAGAACTTAGTGCAACTCAATGGGTCTATCTAACTGAGAACAGCGACTAGCTTATATATGCCATAGAGGGAATATTATGTTCAAAGGAATAACAAAACTGCTTAAGGATAATCGCTCCTTTTTTCTGTTTATCAGTTTAATGCTAGTGTTCAGGAGCGCTGTGGCCGATTGGAATACTGTGCCATCGGGTTCTATGCTGCCGACTATCGTCGAGGGTGATCGCATTCTTGTTAATAAGATGGCTTATGATCTTAGGGTGCCATTTACGCATATCGCATTAGTTAAACTGGCAGATCCTGCTCGCGGCGATATCGTGGTATTTGACTCGAAAAAGGCCGATAAAAAACTGATTAAGCGGGTAATAGCTGTGCCAGGCGATACTGTGATGATGCAGGATAATCGCTTGTATTTAAACGGCGAACTGCTTAGCTACACATCCCAAGCATTGAGTGCTTATGCTCCCGCTGATGTGACAGAAATGCAGGAAAATTTACTCGGTATGGTCCACAGTATTCGCCTTAACCCTGTACCCTCAAGGCTTGCCAATTTTGGACCTGTCACAGTGCCGGATGCGCATTATTTAGCCCTGGGTGATAATCGTGATAACAGTGCTGACTCTCGGGTTATTGGCTTCGTGCCCCGTGATGAGATTGTTGGCCGTTCAAGTTCAGTCGTTTTCTCCCTTGATTATGATGATTATTACCTACCTCGGCCTGAACGCTTAATGCGTGAATTCTAGTTTTAACTATTTTGAACCATAAAATAGGGCGCCAAAGTCGGCGCCCTATTTTTTAAGTGATTGGTTTATTCGCAACTACTTCATAAAGCTCAGATAGCCCTGTAAGACAATTAAGTTAACTATGTCGATAAAGAAGGCTCCGACGATAGGTACTACCATAAAGGCTTGGGGTGATGGCCCTGTGCGTGAGACGAGCGCGCCCATATTCATTACCGCTGTTGGGGTTGCACCCATACCAAAGCCGCAGTGGCCACCGGTGATCACCGCAGCATCGTAATTACTGCCCATGACTTTGAACGTCACGAAATAGGCAAAAATGGCCAACACTGCGGTTTGTACCAGTAATATCACCAGTAGCGGGATCGCTAAATCAAAAATTTCCCATAACTTTAAAGTCATTAAGGCCATTGAGAGGAAGAGTGACAGCGCGACAGTCCCTATCACATCGATGCTTTCGGTATGGGGTTTGTAACCGCGGGTGAGTTCTGTGAGATTAGCAATGAGCACGCCAAGAAAAAGAGCATATACAAAGTCGGGCATCTTTAGCCATGCAATACCCGATTGGCTGATCCACAGCGTGAGCCATTTTGATCCTGCAACACACAACAACAGCACAAACAGAGTTTCTAATATGGTTTTGGCGGTGACTTGGTCTTCTTCTAAGTGATCATAAGTGACTAAATGCGGATGTTCACTGTGATGCTTGCGGCCAACCCCATAGCGAGAAACGAGATTATGTTTACCGATTAATCGCTGTGCGACGGGGCCACCGATGATCCCACCCATGATCAAACCAAAGGTTGCCGCGGCCATAGCAAACTCTAAGGTGTTGATACCGTAGCGCTCAGCAAAGGTTTGTGACCAAGCGACGCCGGTACCATGGCCGCCCGACAGGGTAATTGATCCTGCGATAAGTCCCATGATGGGATCGAGCCCCAATAGGCTGGCTAAACTGACGCCGACGGCATTTTGAATCACAATATACACTGAGGCTACACCTAAAAAGATGAAGACTTTTTTACCACCGCTGAGCAATAGCTTGTAGTTTGCCGAGAGGCCAATGGTGCTAAAAAACATCAGCATTAAGGTATTTTGCAGTGATAGGCTGAAGTCGAGACTAATATTTTGAAAATGAAGAAATGTGACTCCCGCGGCGACAACAAGGCCACCCACTATGGGTTCGGGGATATTATATTGCCTGAAGACACGTACATGGCGATTGATAGAGTGGCCGATAAACAGCACGAAAATGGCAATTAAAAATGATTCTAGCTCGCCAATCATATAGGTCGTGTGCATGAAAATTCCTTACAAACTGTCTTAGTGCGGGCGTTTCATTGGGCACAATGTCCAATGAGAAGTAACCCATCTTGTTATTAAGTACCTGCTAATGCTGGATGTTAAGCGCTTGATGTCGAGGACAGATCAGTGTCAATCCGATAAAAAATTTAAAGGACGAGTAGGCGCGAGCGTGTATCGTTTTATGGTCTACAGACCAAGAACAGTAGATTAAATAGCCTGTTCCTGAGCATAAATAACTGTCTATTTATGAGGTGTTGCTGAGTCTATCTGTGGTCAAGGCTGAGGCGGTTAATGCGTGCCTCCTATGACCGAATGGAGGCGAGTTTAGCAGAAAATGGACGGATTGTCGCTAAATCATAATATAAATCATGATGTTACATTCTTGTTTTTCTAGTGTTGCTAAAATAATGGCAAGATTGACGTTACAATATACCTGGTTGTTGAGCGGATTTGAGTACTAAGATGCCACCTCATTAGCCACTGATTTTATCAGCATATTAAAGCTGAGTTTAAGCTCTAGCGTGCTAGCCTATTTGGCTAACACGTTTGTTAAGGCGTTATCGAGATCACTGAATTGAAACTGAAAACCCGCTTCGAGGGCACGTTTGGGGTAAACAAATTGCCCTTCTGTCAGTAGCTCCGACATTTCGCCCATCGCTAAGCGTAATGCAAGCGGTGGGGTCGTGATTAACGCTGGGCGATTAAGTGCTTTTCCGAGCGCTTTGGTAAACACAGCGTTACTCACTGGATTGGGTGCTGTGGCATTAAATATGCCTTTACAGTGTTGTTGAGTGAGTAAAAAATCAATAAGGGAAATGAGATCCTGCACATGGATCCAGCTCATACCTTGGCGTCCATGGCCAATTGGGCCACCGAGTCCGAGTTTAAATGGCGGTAACATTTTCTCTAAGGCACCACCTTTACCTAGCACGATACCAATACGGATAATGCAGACTCGTGTGTGCTCTGAGGTTGCATTTAGCGCCTCTTGTTCCCATTTTCGACAGATGTCATGGCTAAACTCAACATGGGCGCCACTAGACTCATCGAGTAATTTATCATCGTGCCGCCCGTAATAACCGACTGCCGAACCACTCACCATGATCTGAGGAGGGGTGCTACTCTGATGTATTAGCTGAGTTAATCTTGCCGTAATATCCCAGCGACTATCACAAATGCGTTGCTTCTGGTTTTTACTCCAACGTTTAGCGACTATGGGTTCACCCGCAATATTTACAATGGCACCAATGTGATTCAAGTCGCTTAGCGCATCGAGACTCTCGAGGTAATGGTGCTGATTGCCGAGCACTTTTTGTGTTTGTTGCACTGAGCGAGTTAATAACGTCAGTTGATGATATGGCGCCAGTCGTTCGACTAATTGGCGACCAATAAAGCCGCTTGCGCCGGTGATCAGTATATTCATGGAACCTCTCTTAATTGGTTAAGCTCTGCGGATATATACCAAAATGCGGTGTGCAACGATCACTTAGTCGGAGTATTTTTAGCCAGATTATTTTTGATAACATAACTCCATCGAGACTGAATCAGCAAAGCGCAGGGCATGGGGTTTGTCGATTTCGACACTGGCAAATTCAACCCAAGGATGCTCACTGGCGATGGCCAGCGTTTGGCTGGTGAGATTTTCGAGTAATGAGAAACGGTTATTCTCAATCAGTTCAATGATCTTTTTGGTGATAGTGCGGTAATTGAGCGCATCCTCGACATTGTCACTGTTACGGGCACGTTCGGCACAATAATGGATCACGACATTAATGATCACGTCTTGGCGATTTTGGATTTCATCTTCTTTAATGCCAATAAAAGTACGAAGTCTTAAGTTTTTAATGCGTATAATCGCGGTTTCTGGTTTCATAATGACAAATGGCTATCTTAAGCTAAAGTTGCTGAGGTTAAGTGGTTTCAAGGGTTAGCCTAACAATTTTATCTAAGATCAAGAAGGATTTTTAATAAATGACTCGACCTAATGCGCCCTCTGCTGCTTATCGTGGCTTTGCGGTTATGGCCTTTGTAGTGATTATTTTGGCAGGGATTAAGGCGGCGAGCCCTATTGTGGTGCCGTTTGTGCTGTCCAGTTTTCTTGCGGTGATTTGTAATCCTGCAATCGGTTTGATGACAAAGTTCCGTGTGCCTAAATGGCTGGCAGTGATCCTCTTGATGGGTTTTATTGTGTTGATGGGCCTATGGTTAGCCTCAGTCGTCGGCAGTTCTGTCAATGAGTTTTCTAAACAATTGCCCCAATATCGCGATCAGCTGGTGGAGCAGTTTTCGTGGATTATCCATAAATTACAGGCATTAAATATTCAGATTTCGAAGGATCAGGTATTAGCCTATTTTGACCCTGGCATGGCCTTGTCTATGACCACGAATATGCTATCGGGTGTCGGCAATGTGATGGCGAATTTATTTCTGATCATCCTCACTATCGTCTTTATGCTGTTTGAAGCTCAGTCGCTGCCAAAGAAATTGCACCTGGCATTGGACGATCCCGATATGCGCTTAAAGCAGATTGACCGCTTTTTACAATCTGTGAATCAGTACATGGTGATCAAGACCTTAGTGAGTTTGGCTACTGGGATCATCGTCGGTGTGGGATTGACCTTCATCGGCGTGGATTACGCCATGTTATGGGCGGTGATTGCTTTCCTGTTTAATTACATTCCCAATATTGGTTCTATCATTGCCGCCATTCCAGCGGTGTTGTTGGCCTTTATTCAGCTTGGCCCTGCGGCTGCGGGGGGAACTGCACTTTTGTACGTGGGTGCCAACATGGTGATGGGCAATATCATTGAGCCTAAATTTATGGGGCGCGGTCTGGGGTTATCGACCTTAGTGGTGTTTTTATCATTAATTTTCTGGGGCTGGTTATTAGGTTCTGTGGGCATGTTGCTGTCAGTGCCATTGACTATGGTGGTTAAAATTGCCCTCGAATCGAGTAAGAGTGGTAATTGGTTAGCCATTTTATTATCGGACGATATCGAAGATAAGTTCTTGGCCAGTAACACGGAAAATGCAATTCCCAATGGCGATGAAGCCAATACAAGTGCAACTGAGAGTAAGTAGTAGAAGATGCAAAGTTTTATACAAGCGCTAGCGACAATTGAGTTAGGTGATGATGCGGTGCGGTTATTCCACGGCCGCGGTGGGCATTACGTGGGTTGTGAGCACCTATGTTTAGATTGGTTTGCACCCGTACTATTGCTGACCAGCTTTACTCCCTTGGAGGATACGGATTTAACCCTCTGCCAACAGGCGATTGCAGCGCGCTGGCAAGCTATTAGGCCAGATAGCCAATTGAATTTAGTCTACCAATACCGTAGTGCAGGGGGGACGTTTACCCAATTATTGCAAGGTGAAGTGCCTGAGCCGCATATCGTTAGCGAAAATGGCGCACGGTTTCAGGTGCACCTAATGCGCGGACAAAACCACGGACTCTTCCTCGATATGGCTAATGGTCGTGAGTGGGTTAGAGCAAACGCCCGTTATAAAAAGGTGCTTAATTTGTTCGCTTATACCTGTGGTTTCTCGGTCGCGGCATTACAAGGGGGCGCCGATGAAGTTGTGAATATGGACATGAGCAAAGGCGCATTAGGCATAGGTAAGCAGAACCATTTGCTGAATGGCTTTAGCGCGGGAGCCCGTTTTTTAGGCCATGATATTTTTAAATCTTGGGGCAAACTGAAAAAGCTCAGTCCCTACGACATTGTTGTTGCCGATCCACCGAGCAATCAAAAGGGCAGTTTTGTTGCGACTAAGGATTATGTGCGTTTAATTAGGCGTTTACCTGAGTTGCTTGCCGAGAATGGCGAAGTATTACTGTGTCTAAATGCACCTGAACTCGATACCGCTTTCCTGCGTCAACAGGTAGCGGAAGCTGCACCTGCACTCGAATACATAGAGCGCTTAGCCAATCCGCTAGCCTTTATGGATGTGTCGGAAGAGAAGTCACTTAAGGTGCTTCGCTACCGCTTATCGACTCAAGCCTAGGCCTGATTTAGCTTAACTGGCCAGTATTAACTGGCCTTTTTTGTCGGCTTAGGTTGAGTGTTTAGCTTTCTACACTGTCGCTTATTACACAGCACTTATTATTCAGTAGCTTAATCGCTCAGATAGCTGCGATCGCCCATAGGTTTCAATCACTTTACTTACTTGATGTTGGTCTAAGTGTTTGAGGGTGGAAATTTCACCATAAAGCCTGCCCTGAACATCTAATGGCATTCCCTAGATTCATTTTGTGTAAGCGATTTCTGTTAATCGCTTTTGTGTATAAAGCGAATGATGAAATGGCGTCAGCATGGCCTCAATATCCTCGTAGAAAGTGAAAGTCTTTCATGTGGAAGTACTGATTGTGAGCTATTCAAATGATAACTAGCCTTAAATGCCATGCTTGGTGATACAAAACTGAAAGTTTTCTGTAATTATGGCTTTTGCTTTGTTATACTCCCGCCCACGGAATGTATCCCTTTCCTCATAGGCAAAATGTCAGCATAGAATGGCAAGCCTCTGCGACCTTACCCAATCAAGCAGGAGTTGTTATGGAAGTTCATGAATACGAAAATGCTTATTATCAAGTGAAAGACGATGTACTAACGTCTTTACCTGCTGAAAGCGAAGAAGAAGTGATCCAAGCTTAATCGATAACGATTAAACTGACGGTACTTATGAGTCGGAAATAACAGAACAAGCACAAAAAATAGCAACCTTAGGGTTGCTATTTTTTTGGTTGAAAGTAAGCAGAATGATTGTATGACAAGGTATGCGCGGTGAAAGCAGGCAAGAAAGGGGGTTAACCGTTAACTTTGCGCTTTTCAGGCAGAAGTTCGACGATAATCCATTGGCTACCAATTTTGTGTAGGCGTATGGTCCTGTCATCAATCCATGGTTGACCACCTTTAAGACCTTTCATTTTGACCACAACAATGACGTCTTTGGTAAATTTGCGGAAGAAGTCGATATCGATATCATCAATTTCCATTTCAACATTGGTCATAGATAGGCCGAGCATATTACGCTGTACGGCTGCGGCAATGTGGTAATGGGTGAGCACTTGTTTAATGGGATCGTCGACGTATTGCTTGGCTTGTTCAACATTACGATCAACATAAATCGCTTTAAAAAAGCCTAAGCTCACTTCTTCCGGTGATAACTGGCGCTGCTCTTGCGTTGAGGGATCGCCACAACCGAAGAGAAACAGGAGGGAGAAAAAAAATAGAGTTCGCATAAGTTTTAGTTATTGGAATTTGTTCCGAGTATCGCGATTTTAGCTGTAATGTACAAGTCTTGTCGTGATTCGCTGTCTATTGTGAAAAGCATTGACTCAAACCTCATGTGTGTGGCATATAGTTAGGAGTCATATAAAAAGGTTATCCACAGAAACTGTGGAAAACTATGTTGAAGACTTCAGTGATACTTTGTAAGTCACTGATATTGTCTTGCTTTATTTGCTGATTAAAAAGTGACGCTTTTCTGCTTTCCATTATGTTCCACTTCTACTTGTGGATATTTTTCGCAATTTGCCGAGCTTATTCACACTGCATAATTTGATATTTCTCGTTTTTTCTTCATCTTTTGCAATTTCGACTTATCCATTAAGCGATTCTTGCGATCAACGGTATGGTTTACGCTAAATTTGAGCATAAAAAAAGCACCGGTAATAACCAGTGCTTTTTTGTGCGTAACGCTATGCAGATTTAATGCTGTTAGCCTTTAGCTGCGTCGTTCTGTGCGGCTTGAATTGCCGTTAGTGCGATAGTGTAGACGATGTCATCGACTAACGCGCCGCGAGACAAGTCGTTCACAGGTTTGCGCATACCTTGCAGCATAGGACCAATACTGATCAGATCGGCGCTTCGCTGTACGGCCTTGTAAGTCGTGTTGCCTGTATTAAGGTCTGGGAACACGAAAACAGTAGCTTGACCAGCGACAGGGCTATTAGGTGCCTTAGAGCGTGCAACGTTTGGCATAACCGCCGCATCGTATTGCAATGGACCATCAATAATCAGATCTGGGCGTTTTTCTTTGGCAATACGGGTTGCTTCACGCACTTTATCCACATCTGAACCTGTACCTGAGTTGCCAGTTGAGTAGCTGATCATTGCCACTCTTGGCTCGATACCGAAGGCTTTTGCTGATTCTGCCGATTGGATGGCGATATCAGCTAACTGCTCAGCATTAGGATCTGGGTTAATCGCACAATCACCGTAAACAAGCACTTGATCTGGCATCAGCATAAAGAAGATGGATGAAACTAAGCTTGAGCCCGGTGCCGTTTTGATCAATTGCAGTGGTGGACGAATGGTATTGGCTGTGGTGTTAACCGCACCAGAAACGATACCGTCGACTTCGTTTTGCGCCAACATCATAGTGCCGAGCACCATGTTGTCTTCTAACTGTTCACGAGCAACGACTTCAGTTAAGCCTTTGCTGCGACGCAGTTCCAACATAGGTTCTACGTAACGGTCGCGCACCTCTTCAGGATCGATAATGATCACGCCTTCGCCAAGCACCACATCTTGCTGGGCGGCGATACGCAGAATTTCCTCTTTTTTACCTAAGAGTACACAGCGAGCAATACCGCGTTCTGCACAAATGGCCGCCGCTTTAATGGTACGCGGCTCATCACCTTCTGGAAGCACCACAGTCTTGTGGGCGGCGCGCGCTAATTCCGTGAGTTTGTAACGGAAAGCCGGTGGTGACAGGCGATGCTCACGGGGTGAGTTTTTAGTCACGCTTTCAATCCACGTTTGATCGATGTGGCTGGCCACATAATCCTGCACCAGATCGATACGAACCGCGTCATCGACGGGTACTTCATGGTCGAAACGTTGAATGTTGAGCGAGGTTTGCCAAGTGTTACTGTCGATCAAGAACACAGGTAAACCAGTTTCAAAGGCCTGTTCACACAGCTTAAGGATTTCCGGCTCTGGCTCGTAGCTACCCGTCAACAACAGGGCACCAATTTTCACGCCGTTCATGGCCGCAAGACAGGCTGAAACGATGACATCTGAGCGATCGCCTGAGGTCACAAGTAGTGAATCAGTCTTAATATGGGTCACCATATTAGGGATACTGCGGGCACAAAACGTTACTTTACGCAGGCGGCGGGTATGCATTTCACCAGCATTCAGAATGCGTGCACTTAAATGTTTCGCTAAATCCGACGCACGAGGAGCGACAAGATCAAGATTGTAGGGAACGCTGCCTAAAATACGCAGTGGGCTCTTACCCGGCAGTTGGAACATGCTGGCCGCATCTGAGCGTTGAACACCTTGGTGATCAAAGACTTCAGAAAGATCAGGGCGCGCGCGACCTTCGTCATCAACGGGTGCTCCAATCTTGTTAATTACGGCGCCAATTAAGCGTTTATTCTTTTTCCCGCCCCAAGAGTTATAGGCGATTTCGAGGCGATTCATTAGCCCTGTGGCCGTATCACTGCCTGGTGTGGCAATAAAAATCACGTCGGCATCCATGGCTTTAGCGATGGCATAGTTCACATCATCGGCGAAGGGATGATTACGCGTTGGCACTAAACCTTCGACAATTAAGGTCTCTGTGTTGCTAGCGCAATCGGCCGCACGGGCAATGATTTGCTCCATTAAGACGTCGATTTGGTCGGCGCGGATTAAGGCTTCGGCATGGGCCATGTCGAAGGGCTCTAAGGGATTTACTGTTGGCGATTTGCTCAGAATAGTGGTAGAGCGTTCTGGGCCATTATCGTTTGGACGAAGCTGAGAAATAGGCTTAAAGAACTGAACCTTAACCCCGTGGCGCTCCAGTGCGCGCACCATCCCAAGGCTTAAGGAGGTCAGGCCGACTCCGGTACCTATGGGGATTAACATAATATTACGAGACATAAAAACCTCTAGTTTCGATGGTTTTTGGCAGAATAGTTTCTGCAAATTTGCTTGTGAGTACGGCTACGTAAGGTATAAAGCCGTTTGGGTGAGCAAACGGCTTAGGTCTTTTTATTTGTTGATAAGTTTAATGGAATCTTCGGCGATAACCCATTCTTCGTTCGTTGGGATCACCATGGCAATCGTGCCTTTATCTTGGGTGATGATACCTTTCTTACCGAAACGCGCCGCTTTGTTGCGCTCACTATCGACATGGAAATTGAAGATTTCCAGCATGTTGAGCACTTTTTCACGGATTAAATCTGAGTTTTCGCCAATGCCGCCGGTGAAGACGACTGCATCTAAACGGCCCAGTGGCACAGTGTAAGAGGCGATGTACTTGGCTAAGCGGTAGCAGAAGATTTCTAAGGCTAAGGTCGCGCCTTTATGGCCCTCGGCGTAACCTTCTTCTATGCCACGGCAATCGTTGGTCAGCTCGGAAATACCCAGCAGACCACTTTGCTTGTTCATCAGGTTATTCACTTCTTCTAAGGTGTAACCCAGTTGATGGACTAAGTGATAGATGATTGAAGGGTCAATATCGCCACAACGCGTGCCCATGACCAAACCTTCTAATGGGGTTAAGCCCATAGAAGTGTCGACACTTTTGCCGCCTTTGATGGCAGTCACTGACGCGCCATTGCCTAAATGAGCACAGATCACGTTGGTATCTTCGATGGGCTTGTTGAGCATTTTTGCCGCTTCACGGCTAACGAATAAATGACTCGTGCCATGCATGCCATAACGACGAATACCGTGTTCACGGTATAACTTGTAAGGCAGGGCGTAGACATAAGCTCTGTCTGGCATGCTTTGGTGGAAAGCGGTATCAAATACAGCAACCTGTGGCAATTTAGGGAAAGAGGCCATTGCCGCGCGGATGCCGATAAGGTGAGCAGGATTGTGCAGTGGGGCTAATGAAGCACAGTCTTCGATGCCTTTGATCACGCTCTCATCGATGATCACTGAGCGAGTGAATTTCTCACCACCGTGAACGATACGATGGCCAACGGCTTGAATTTTTGCTGCTAATTCAGGTTGTTCCGCAAGAATTTTATTAACAATGTATTCAACTGCTTCACGGTGAGCCGTAAATGCACCTAAGGCTGCTTCATGTTTTTCGCCGTTGATTTTCCATTTAATGCGAGAGTCTTCTAAACCAAAACATTCGGCTAAGCCAGAAATTTGGTCGTCACCTGTTTGCGCGTCAATGACGGCAAATTTGAGAGAAGAGCTACCGCAATTGAGAACTAAAACCAGTTTATTTGACATGTGTAAACCCTTTGCCATTGTGTTTAATATAACGATTCAAAATAATGAGGAACTGCGGTGTTTTTACCATATCAGTCTTGGGGCGATTCGCCAGATTGTGCTATGGTAAGAGCAGTATTCCATTGTAGTTGGTGTCTAAGATTGAGCATTAAGATCCTCAAAACCTTAGGTGATGGTCATCAGTATATGAAGACTTGGCCTATGGTTAGACAACTGGGTTTTTATTTTCCTGAGTATCGGGTCGTCCGAGCAACTCAGCTTGCCATACTGGTGATGCCAGTGCTGGCGATTTTTGTGAGCATGAGCCAGCTGTATATTCACGGTTGGGCATTTCTGCCCCAAGCTGTCACTCTCGGTTTATTTTTCATCAGCTTACCGTTACAGGGGCTGCTGTGGTTAGGCTGGCGAGCTCGCCATCCATTACCGTTAACGCTGTTCGACTGGATTAACCAGTTGAGTGCGAAGTTGTCATCCATGGGTATCAAT
This sequence comes from Shewanella sp. SW32, assembly GCF_025653365.1. Taxonomy (NCBI): domain Bacteria; kingdom Pseudomonadati; phylum Pseudomonadota; class Gammaproteobacteria; order Alteromonadales; family Shewanellaceae; genus Shewanella; species Shewanella sp. SW32. Next base: position 99,936 of record NZ_JAKKSJ010000016.1, read on the forward strand.
TGCCACACGTTAGGCGCTAAGGCCTGTTACCTCGATATGGCACTGATTTTAAAAATAGCCTTTGAGCGTTTAGATGCCAGTTATTGGGAAGAACTTTAGGCCGTTGCTGCGGTTATCCCTTTTGGCTCTTTTGTTACTGTGGATTAATAAATCGCGTTAATCCCTTGCTGGACAAATACCGCTTTGATCTTTTCCATGGTTTCTCGACTTGGGGGGGATATCCCATCGAGTTGATAGCTTTCGCCCATGGCTTCCCACTTATGTTTACCTAATTCGTGATAGGGTAGTAATTCTACCTTTTCAATGTTTTTCATGGGCTTGATAAACTCGGCCAGTTGTAATGCCGATGCTTCATCGTCGGTAAATCCGCCCACTACGACATAACGTATCCACGTCGCTTGATTACGCTCTGCCAAATATTGCGCAAACTGTAATGTTCTATGGTTGCTGACTTTAGTTAACTCAATATGTTTTTCATCGTCCATGTGCTTGATGTCGAGCAGGACCAAGTCAGTATGGTCGAGCAACTCATCAATCACTGGCGTGTACTTACGTACAAAACCATTGGTATCTAAACAGGTATGAATACCTTCTTGCTGACAAGCCGTGAATAATTCGGCGACAAATTCGGCCTGTAAAATGGCTTCACCACCACTGGCCGTAACACCACCATTGCTGGCATCGAGAAAAGGCCGATAGCTGATGATTTGACTCATTAACTCATCGACCAGAACTTCTTTTCCGCCATCAAGATCCCAAGTGTCACGGTTGTGGCAATATTGGCAGCGCATTAAACAGCCCTGCATAAAGGTGATAAACCGTATGCCGGGACCATCTACTGTGCCAAAGGATTCCACCGAGTGGATCCGACCGATAACTGCCATTGTGACTCCTGTTAAAATAAGTGAGGCTGTAGCACAGTGTACTACAGCCTTGACTAATTTAGCTTACAGACCTTTTGTGAACGTACGCGTGATCACATCTTGTTGCTGTTCTGGTGTCAGTGAGTTAAAGCGCACTGCATAGCCAGAAACACGGATGGTCAGCTGTGGATACTTGTCTGGATGCTTAACGGCATCTTCGAGCATCTCGCGGTTCATCACGTTGACGTTCAAGTGTTGGCCACCTTCTTTTTTGTCATTGTGGTCGAAGTATCCGTCCATCAATGCCGCTAAGTTGGTACGGCGAGCATCATCATCTTTACCCAGCGCATTTGGCACGATTGAGAAGGTATAAGAAATACCGTCTTGAGCGTGGGCAAATGGGAGTTTTGCCACTGAGGTTAAAGAAGCGATTGCGCCTTTTTCATCACGGCCATGCATAGGGTTTGCACCCGGTGCAAATGGCGCACCTGAACGACGACCATCGGGTGTGTTACCGGTTTTCTTACCATAAACCACGTTTGAGGTGATGGTCAGAATTGACTGCGTTGGGATCGCATTGCGATACATTTTACGGTCACGAATTTTCGCCATAAAACGTTCAACTAAGTCACAGGCGATATCATCTACACGTGGGTCGTTGTTACCAAATTTTGGATAGTCACCGCTGATATCGAAATCAACTGCTATGCCGTTTTCATCACGCACCGGTTTTACGGTGGCGTATTTGATGGCAGACAGTGAGTCGGCTGCGATAGATAAACCCGCAATACCACAAGCCATAGTGCGACGTACGTCTCTGTCGTGCAGCGCCATAAGCGCGGCTTCGTAAGAGTACTTATCATGCATGTAGTGGATTGAGTTCAGTGCAGTGACATATTGAGTCGCTAACCAATCCATTAAACCGTCTAAGCGATTCATCACGTCATCAAAGTTGAGCACTTCGTCTGTGATCATGTCTGCTTTAGGGGCAATCTGGATTTTCAGTTTTTCGTCTACGCCGCCGTTAATCGCATATAGCATGGTTTTCGCTAAGTTAGCGCGAGCACCGAAGAACTGCATGTGTTTACCCACAACCATAGGGCTCACACAACAGGCGATTGCATAGTCGTCTGATTGGAAATCAGGACGCATTAAGTCATCGTTTTCGTATTGGATTGAGCTAGTGTCGATAGACACTTTGGCGCAATATTTTTTGAAACCGATTGGCAGTTTATCTGACCATAATACTGTGATGTTTGGCTCTGGACTTGGACCCATAGTGTAAAGGGTGTTCAAGAAACGGAAGCTTGATTTCGTCACTAACGTACGGCCATCTAAGCCCATACCGCCGATTGACTCCGTTGCCCAAATTGGGTCGCCTGAGAACAATTCGTCGTATTCAGGGGTACGTAGGAAACGCACCATACGCAATTTCATCACAAAATGGTCAACCATTTCCTGAGCTTGTTGCTCAGTTAAGGTGCCATTTTTTAGATCACGTTCAATATAGATGTCGAGGAATGAAGAGGTACGACCTAATGACATGGCAGCGCCGTTTTGGCTCTTCACTGCAGCTAAATAGCCGAAGTAAGTCCATTGGATCGCTTCTTGTGCATTAGTCGCTGGACGAGAAATATCGAAGCCATACTTGGCAGCCATTTTCTTCATTTGGCCTAATGCACGGTGTTGCTCGGCAATTTCTTCACGTAATTGGATAACGTTAGATAACTCTTCACCCGCTTCGAACTGCACTTGCAGTGAGCTAAATTGGGCAAACTTATCTTTCATCAGGTAATCGATACCGTAAAGTGCCACACGGCGATAGTCACCAATGATACGGCCACGGCCATAAGCATCGGGTAAGCCCGTTAAAATACCTGATTTACGACAGGCCATAATTTCGGGGGTGTAAACATCGAACACACCTTGGTTATGGGTTTTGCGCAGTTCTGAATAAACATATTTAACATCTTCATCCAGTACACGATCGTAGGCGGCGCATGAGCTTTCCACCATACGAATACCACCGTTAGGCAACATAGCGCGTTTTAGCGGCGCGTCTGTTTGTAAGCCAACGATAGTTTCTAATTCTTTGTTGATATAGCCAGCGTCGTGGGAAGTGATGGTTGAAACCATCTTAGTGTCGAAATCAACAGGCGCGTGGGTACGGTTTTCCTGTTTGATGCCTTCCATGACTTTATCCCACAATTTTGTGGTCGCTTCTGTGGCACCGGCGAGGAAGGACTCGTCGCCTTCAAAAGGCGCGTAGTTTTGTTGGATAAAGTCACGTACATTGACTTCAGATTTCCAATCGCCAGGAGTAAAGCCTTCCCATGCGTTGGCAAACAGTTCAGTTTTGTCGGTCATCGTACTAATACCTTCTGGTTGAGATAAAAGGTTATTGGCGATCAGCGTTAAGCAATGCTGAGTATAAGCCAATAGCTAATTCCTGAAATAAAGCTCCCTTCATGATGACGCCCTATGATGGGAACTGGATTTTGAAGCGCTCGTCACTCCAAAAGTCTGTCTATTGATACCCGATAAGATGACAAATATTCGCTTACTTTGATTATCGGCTACTGATAAATCTTTATAATTGGTAAGACCAATTGTCCATAGGCATATTAACATAGGTCTGTCGCTATCGCATCTTAAACGGCTTGGTTTATGCTCTGTTAATCCCAAATTTGCTAGCTAGGTAGCATTTTTTTACCACAATAGGGAATACGGCACGCTTTTTAAGTTGGTGTGACATCTGAACCCCATTATCTCTTAAATCAGCCTGCCTATATTGTTACCATTTACTGTCCACCTTTAGCGAGGATAAATCTATCCTCGTATAGGCTGATTTTGATTGGTGGGAGTCACGGCTCGATAATGGGAGCTGTCACAGTAGGCGCAGTGGTTATGATATTAAAAATAAGTTTGATGTTAGCTATTTGTATTAATTTATTTTTATTTGCTAACTTAGTGTCGATTTAGGAGACGGCATGTCATAACGCCATCAAATAAAGCATGCAATGCTTAAATCATTCAGGAAGGGTTAAAGAGTGGCTAAATACAGTAGTTTGCTATGATGCAGGCAACTTGTTACTTGCTGTTGGACTAAACTGTAAATGCTAAAGTATGGGTTATAGTGGGTTCAATTTAATGAATACCGAGAGACACGCATCAAGCTATTGGTCATTTAATGTGTCATTGCTGAGGTTTGCTTGAATCTATAGCGCATTAATTTAAGCGTTAGTTCGCTAAATATGAAATGGAAACGTGCAGGATATGCATTGTATACCATCTTAATTAAGCCACATTCTCGCGATGAAAATCGGGTTGCTGTGGTAAGACCAATTAACCTTTTGTGTTTTTGGCTTCAAAGTTTTCACATTTTGGGTGTGAATAGCATCACGCTTTAGCAATATCTGCTTCACAGCATAAGCGCGTTGTATGATACAAAGCGAGACTTTAGTGAATCATCATTTAAGCTAAGCAAATCATTATCTCGGTTTTGATTCGTGTTATCTGCGCAATGGCGCTGCTGGAGATACCTATGCTACGCGTTCAAGTTTGTTTATCTGAAGTTGGAGTTATGCAATGAAAAGCCCAAATCCATCGTCATCAGTTCCAACTGTGACAAACAGCGCACATGAAGCGCCACAGGTTTCAGCTCATTTTAGCTGTTACAATCAGGCTGAAATTTACGGGACAAGCAAAGTGGTTAAAGCACCTTGGCAGTCCTTTGGCTTAGCTGTGTTTGCTGGCGCATTTATCGCTTTAGCCTTTGTTTTTTATTTAACCGTAACTACTGGCGCAGGCGATGCGTCTTGGGGTTTAGTTCGTTTCGTTGGCGGAATAGCCTTTAGTTTAGGTTTAATTTTAGTGGTTGTTTGCGGTGGAGAACTGTTCACCAGTTCTGTGCTCAGTACCGTTGCCTGGGCACAAAAACAGGTCACTGGCGCTGAATTACTCAAATGTTGGTGCCGCGTGTATGCCGGCAATTTTGTCGGCGCTATGTTGATGGTTTGCTTGATCACTGCCGCAGGTATGTATGATCTTGATGGTGGTAACTGGGGATTAAATGCCCTTAAAGTGGCACAGCACAAACTGCACCATACTTGGATTCAAGCCTTTAGTTTAGGCATTTTATGTAACATGTTGGTGTGTTTAGGTGTGTGGATGACCTTTGCCAGCCGTGATGTGCTGACTAAATCGTTACTGTTAATTTTACCTGTGGCTATGTTCGTCAGTAGTGGCTTTGAACACAGTATCGCTAACCTGTTTATGGTGCCTATGGGCATGATGATCCAATCAATCGCCAGCCCAGAGTTCTTCGTGTCTTTAGGGGTTACTCAAGCACAATTTGCCGATTTAACCGTGGCAAACTTTATATTCAATAATTTAATACCTGTAACCTTAGGCAATATTGTCGGTGGCGGTGTGATTGTTGGTTTAGGTTATTGGTGGATAGAGCAGGGTAAAGCAACCTTGGCTGAATCACACAAAGCTCATCATGAACACTTTTCTGCACCACATTCACATACTGAAAAACCTCAGCATCAGAGTGAGATTAAGCTGACTAAACATTCTTAAAACGTCTTTAATTATCAGTCTGAAGGGAAAGTGCCCAGCAAGTAGTTGGGCATTTTTTTATGTCGGTTTACTATGATGTGTAAATAATGAAGTAAATAAAAACGGCATCCGAAGATGCCGTTTTTTGATTAGGTTCTAACTAATCAACACCATATTAGAATTTAACTTCGCCTTCGATAAACCATTCACGACCACGCGCATCATATGATGAACGGTTATAGTGTGGCCAGGCTGTATCTGTTGGATCAAAGTTTGGTCCAGCATTAAATAAGTTCATTACACCGCCAGTCACTTTAATTGCGTCTGTGATGTTATAAGCCGATGTTAAGTTCCACTTCGTTTGTGATGCAATTTCGTTTGCACTTTCATCGAATGCCAAACCTTTATCTAATGCAGCTTTTTTAAACGATTTATATCCAACACCATGCATTCTTGCTGTGTGGTAAGCGCCTAAAGTTGTTTCAAAATCGTTTATATACCAACCTAAAATGATATTGGCTTTATATTGCGGTAAACCACCATCATCAATGTCATCATCAATTGCAGCTGTAGGATCTGTTTGTACTTCAGAAAGAAGAATATAAGTACCATTAAAGTTTAGTTTTAACTCACCAAAGTCAGCGACATCCCATCCATAACCAGTGGTTAAGTCAATACCACGAACTTTCTGATAAGCAAGGTTTTGTGCGACGGTATTAATGTGAGTAATGGTACCTAATGCGTCACGGGTGATCATGTTTGCATAAGTTTCATATTCACGAGCAGCTTTGCTTGCAGAGATGTCACTTACCATGTCATCCAGTTTCCACTCCCAAATATCGAGTGAAGCATTTAAGCTATCGCCACCATAAACAGCACCTATGTTGGCTGTATAGCCTGTTTCAGCGCTAAGATCTTTGTTAGCACCAGTAGTGATATCAATATTGAGTTCATTACAGATTTTGTTCAGTGTTGGATCTGGATTTTTCTGAGATGGAGTTCCACCTAGAGCTTGGCACTGTTTAAAATCAATGATATTGCTATATGCTTGAGTTGCATCTCCATATACGCGATGCATATCTGGTGCGCGGAACACTTTACTGATAGAGCCACGAACTAATAATTCATCAAGTGGACGATACTCTACGGTTAATTGAGGCGACAAATTTCCACCGAAATCATCATATCGGTCATAACGTAAGGCCGCATCAAGTGTTAAGTCCTCAAGAACTGGAAGCTTTAATTCCATATAGGTTGCCCAGTATGAACGCTCACCAGCACCTGATGAACCACCACGGCTTAGAATATTGCCTTTAACAGATTCTGAGTCAGATTCTGATGAGTAGTCTTGAGTGGTATATTCTGCCCCAAAAGCAAAGTCAGCTGAACCTGCTGGCAGTTCAAATGCTGGACCTGTGATATTTGCTTGAATATTTTTTTGAGTTGATTGAGCTTTTTCAAACGGAGTGTACGCTATACCGCTGACATCATTTGTGCTGATTGGCGCAAGCAGTGATTTACCGTCAGTGCCTTGAGCTAGATAATTAAATAATCCACCCACAGTCGCAAAGCCACTATTGAATACATCCACATTAGTACGGCCGTAATTTACGGATGTATCCCAACTATAATCATCAGCGATCACGCCTTCCAAGCCCGCGGTGAAGAAATAGTTACGGGTACTTGTTTCTCCTGCGCGGTTGCCGAATTCGTGCAAACGACGAATATAGTTGTAGTCACCATTTTCGGCATTTTTAAAATCTCCACCAAGACCTGTATTCTTGTCGAATGTCTTTGTCAGTGAATCATCTAAATCAACGCCTAAAGTTACTTTGTCTCCTGCAACATTGACTGTGTAGTTATCGATACCCATAGGTTCGATACGTGTTGTTGATTTTGCTTCTGCAAAATCAAGACGTCCTACAAAGTTCAAATTATCTGCAATTTCATAGTTAAAGTTCGTTGAACTGATAAAACGAGTGCTTTCTGGTGATAGATCGCGCCACTTTGAGCGATCAAAGCCACATGCGCTACCTGTCCAAAGAAAACCGCCCGCTTCGCATTCACTCGCAGTTAGGACACGTTGGCCTTTTGGTGTCGTTCCACCAGCAGGTTTTTTACCTGTAATGCCAGCCCCATATGAGCTGTATTGTGAATATTTACTATAAGGTACTTTGTCTGTATCTAATCCAAAAACAGCTCTATCAGTTGCATTCAAACGCTCAGTATCAGTAAATTCGATGAAGGTTGAGACGTTACCACGTTCGGAAGATGAACCCAGAGATAGCGCAATTCGATCGCTTCCACCACCGCCTTCAGTAGTATCACCATGTCGATATTTTAATGCGACGCCATCAAAATCTCTTTTTAAAATAATGTTTACTACGCCACCAACAGCATCTGCACCATAAATTGCTGAACCACCAGATTGTAATATCTCAATACGAGCAACAGCTTCCATTGGTAAGTTTGCGGTATCAACAAAGTTGTCTGTACCACCTGCTGGTTTAGGATATTGGTTGAGACGTTTACCGTTAATCAATGTTAGCGTTCTGCTTGCACCCGCATTACGTAAACTGATTGATGACGCAGCTGGTGTAAAACCATGTACTGATTGAGTTGTCATTGCTCCTGTTGTTGAAGTCAGGCTCTGCAATGCATCTTGTACGTTAGTAAAACCTTGTTTTGCCATATCATCAGCACTTAGTACTGTAACTGGGGTTGCGGTTTCCATATCGGTACGCTTAATACGTGAACCTGTTACTTCAATACGTTCAACTTTGGCACCATCTTCAGCTGCATATACTATCGAAGTGGTTAACGCGGCAGTAGCTGCTCCGCTTATTAATGCAAAGCGAACTGCTTTGGCTAATGTAGAATTTGCACGCATTTTATTCTCCCTTAACACATGTTGTATGTTTATTTTTTATTTTTCTTAAATGGTTACTTATGTAAAGAATTAAGCTCTCATTTAATTGAGTTCAGGATATAACCACAAGAAAATAACAAGTGCAACATTGGTCATGCTGGAGTTTTGTTTAAAATTTGTTATTTACTCTCTTTTTAAAATGCAGATATAAGTAGGGTGTGTGTGTAATCGGTGGCAGATAAGGTTTTAATCTGAGTGTTTTGTTTTTTATTTGGCTTTTTGTTTTTATTATTGGTTCTTTGTGTTTTTTTATTGTTGCTAATGCTTTGTTTTATTGTGTTTTAATTTTGTTGTTTTCAATAATAGTTTGAAACTATTTTATGTGAAAAAGTAAAAATTAATAACGATATGGTTTGTCATTCCATATATTTTAGATTGGATGATTGAGGAGTGTTATCAATAAGGGTTTTCATGCGGTTTAATTTTGTATGGTGATATTTTTACACCGCGTCAGGAAACTAGAAGTAAAATTATGGAATGAAATGTTGTAAAGAATAAAAACTAATCAAATACTATTTCTGATTATTTAATTTTAACTGTTTAAATATAAAAACGAAGTGAATATCTATTCACTTCGTTTTCGGTTTATTGTTTAGTTTTTTGAGTGAACAATTCATTTTTATGGTTAATTTTTTTTACAAAAAGCTGTTCTGTTTATTTGCTATTTAGAACTGATTTTTGCTCTACCACGTTAAATTGCAGTGGAAAGTAGTGTCCTAAATAACGTAGGGCGACATAGGCAACCACTAAGGTGGCGATTACCAATTCGAATTCTGCTAAGTATTTTATCCATATCGCTAACTCACCCATGTTATTGAACTGCGTTAACCAAGCAGCGGTTTTAAAGAGGGCGGTTGCACCGATCACCATAGGGAAGGTAAAGGCTGCGTAGCCTGGGCTAAAGGGCAGTTTTAGTAGGTGAAAGAAGGCCAAGTAGATGATGCTGGTCATCAGAATGGCGATGCTCAGTAGTAAGGCGACTAAGGGAATCGACGCCTGCTCGCAAACGGTCAGATAACCTGCAAGTGATAAACTGGCGGGCGCCGCGAGAATGGCAATGGTTGGTTTAGCGGCATCGGGTATCGCCTGACAGAAAATGAGGCGATAGAGCATCAAAGGCAGCATGATTAAGTAAGCCAACATCCCAAAAACCAAAATGGCATTTGCTAACCATTGGTAGTCAGACACAGGGAAAGACACTGCCGCGACGATAATGCCAATCGGTGGTACAAACCAGCTTGGAACCATGTGCTCGAGTTTAAAATCAATGGCGCGATAATAGATAAACGCGCTTAGGAAGATCACATGGATACCAATGGCGACTAGCCACAGAGTTAAGCCTGCATGGGGGAAATAATCGCCGAGTGATTTAGACACCACCATCAAGCCCATGGCGAAGGTGGGGATCACACTACCAATCACTGGGTGGCTTAGCTCGTCCTTTAAAATATTAGGATGAAGCATGAATTTACCCATGAGCAATAACAGTAACACAGAGGCTATGATGGCCCCTGTGAGTTGTCCTGCGCCATTAAGTGAAGGTGTCATGTTCTCCCATGTCCAACCTAAGCTGGCAATTGCCAGTGCCAACCCAGCCATAGGGCTGGGAAGTTTAGCTGCGTGGGATGTCCAGCGTTTGCGTTTTGAAGTCATTTTGAATACCTCTCAATACTGACAATGCTTAACATCGCTTTTTGGGGCGCTGTTTTGATATATTTAGTGTACTGCGGGTATCCATGATAAATAAATTTGATTAATTTTATTCATTGCATAAATTTTATTTACTTTAATGTTGCTATTAAACTTAAGGTTTGAGTTTACAACGCAGTAGCGTGTGCCCTAGGCCAAGATTGTCTGTGTCTTCATCCACATACAGTCCCGCTTGGTGAAGCAGGGCCAATAAATCTTTAGAGTGATACATGCGGCTATTGCCATTGGCCATGGCGCTGAAATAGAGGCTAGTGGCATTTACGCAATAGGCGGAGGCGGCCGATGGCTGTCTATCCCAAAAGGTTTCGACGATAAAGAGTTGGCTGCTTGATGTCATTGCCTTTGCCGTGCGTTGTAAAATGCTCAGGATTTGGATTTTTGAGAAGCAATCCAAAAATTGACTCATCCAGTAAGTATCGGCGCCTTCGACAAAGGGTTGGGAGTCGTCCAGCAGATCGGTGGCAAAGGTATGCACTCGTGCTGCAAAACCTCGTGCGAGTGCATTTTGTGTGGCTACCTCAAGTTGCCCCGGGAAATCCATAATCGTGACTTCAACGTTTGCGTCATAATCACAGCAGCTCAGTGCCCATTTGCCCGTATTGCCGCCTATATCCACTAAATGGCTTGGCTTATGGGCAAACACTAATGGCAGAAGCTGTGGAAAGGCATGATCCGAATAGTAATGATCGAAGGCAAACCAGCTCTGTTTCGCTTTGGGCGGTAGATCTTTTAAGGCGGGGTAGATGGTATTCCAGTCACCGAACACCTTAAGTCCTGCGGCCTTGCCTTCGAGTAGCGCGGTATCAAGGTTAAAAAGGCCTTGATAGCAAACATCCTGCACAAAGTTAAGATTGATGGCTGCCATGTCGTCATGCAGTAAAAAGTGCCCAGTTTTGTCGAGCACATAGCCATTTTCATTTTGCCAAACTAAACCCATACTGAGTCCCATATCCAGCAATACCCCCAAGGCATATTCACTCAGTGGGGTGGATTGGCTTAACTCGGCTGCAGTGATCCCATGCTCGGCCGCTTTATCTATTTGCGCTAGCACATCGAATTTGAGTAGGCAGTGGGCGACTTGAAAGCTGATGGGGCCAAAGGCAATTTTTTGAGCTTCAAACTTTGCATTGAAGGCGCTGATATTACTTGATGTTCGGTAAAAAGACATAAAAAGGAATGAATTGGCGAGCGGGTCCGTTCTTTATAACCAAGTTAGCCGTGAAAGCCAGTTGAGATACGAAGAACTATGAGCTGTATCCAAACTTGAGCTGTAACTTGTTTATGCTCTGTAATCGAGATCTAAATAATGGAATGCCATAAATAAAAATACCCAGCCAAAGCTGGGTATTTTAAGGACGATAAAACGTCGTTTATTGAACGTTTTCTTCGTCGCCGAATTGGCCTTGGAACAAGACTGAAGATAGATAACGCTCGGCAGCCGATGGCAAAATCACCACAATGGTTTTGCCTGCAAACTCTGGCAACTCAGCGATGCGGTTGGCGGCGACAACGGCGGCACCCGATGAAATACCCACTAAAATGCCTTCTTCTTGCATTAAGCGGCGGGCCATGTCGATGGCTTCATCGTTAGTTACAGCCTCAACACGGTCAATCAATTCTAAATCTAAGTTACCTGGGATAAAGCCTGCACCAATACCTTGAATTTTATGCGGCCCTGGTTGCACTGGTAAACCCGCTAAGGTTTGAGCTATAACAGGAGAATCTGCTGGCTCAACCGCAACTGAGGTGATGGTTTTACCTGCCACTTTTTTCAAGTAACGGCTTACACCAGTAATTGTACCGCCAGTACCTACACCGGCAACAAACACATCCACTTCACCATCGGTATCATTCCAGATTTCTGGACCTGTGGTTTTTTCATGGATTTCTGGGTTAGCAGGGTTATTAAACTGCTGCAATAAAATGTATTTTTCAGGAGCCGATTGGCGAATTTCTTCCGCTTTATCAATCGCACCTTTCATGCCTTTCGCGCCTTCAGTTAGCACGAGAGTTGCGCCTAGGGCTTTGAGTAGCTTACGACGCTCTAAACTCATGGTATTTGGCATGGTCAGAGTCAGTTTATAGCCACGGGCCGCGGCAACATACGCTAATGCAATACCTGTGTTGCCTGATGTTGGCTCAATCAGCTCGTGATTTTTTGTTAATAGACCTTTCTTCTCGGCATCCCAAATCATATTGGCACCGATACGGCATTTAACACTGAAACTTGGGTTACGGGCTTCGACTTTGGCCAGCACTTTACCTTGGCTAACACGGTTTAAACGTACTAGTGGTGTATTACCAATAGTATATGAATTATCTTCGAAAATTTTGCTCATGGATTGCTTGCTCCTATGTTGGCACTACTGAATCATAATCTGCTGTGGCGCTTTTAGAAGTGATTGTTTGTTCTTCTTTATTCGATTTGGTTATTAAAGGGTGTGCTGTTATTCGCAAACCCTGATTGGCAGCCAGTTTAACTGTGTTAACCTCTTGCTAACATAAAAAAGATTGTGGCATTAACAGGGATAACTTCTTGATGTCTCAATCGTAAAACTAGCCTATCACTCGTATCGGACAAGCGCAAAGATGAAGCAGCAACAAATGGATCTGGGTAAAGATCCAAAAACGATGGTAACACCAAAGGCATTTACCATTGCTGCAGCCGTGTTATATACCCCATTGGCGACACCGTTGAAGCGGATGTTAGCCATACTGATTGATGGTTTGCTGATCACTGTGTTAGCTGAGCAGATGGATTGGATGTTTGTCTTGCTGGTGGTCAGTATTATCTGGATTGAAAAGCGCAGTCGTAAGTTTGGTCGTTTACTCAAGTGGGGACTTTATGCCTTGATGTTGGTTTTTATGTTGCTGACAACCGCCAATAATCTGTTTGATTTTAATGGAACAGACGTTAAAAGCAGTGAGGGAGTAGAGCAACAATTTGCATTAGGTGAACAAATCATTACGTCACTACCAGCATTGATGTCGTTGAGCCACTGTAATAATTATGCTTGTGGTAAAACTCAAGTTCAGTCCCTACATGAAGCGATAAAAAGCGCTTCAGGATCAAAGGGCATGACAGAAAATGATCAACGTGAAATAGTGCTAGCAACCATAGCCAACAGTAGTTTGCCTGCCATAGACAGTGAAAAGTTACAGGCGGAAGTGCTTAATGGCAGCCTATGGCCTGTTATTACGCTTCCTGTTGAGTTGGCGACAACAGATTCTCCGCCTGAGCCTATTCAAGCTATTTCGCCGGATGTACAACCGCAAAGTGCGGTGGGTGATGCAGTGAATGTGAGCTCTTCGCAATATTCTCGCCTCAGAACCGTTGATGAAGCTACAACCCATAGTGTTGTCGCTTGGGTGAAAGGCTTTCTGAGTGATATGGGGCTGGGTTTTGGTTGGGCAGCGTTTTACTTTACCGTCTTTACTGCACGATTTGATGGTCAAACCTTAGGTAAGAAGATGTTGGGCATTCGGGTGATCCAGCTCGATGGTGCCAACATCAGTTTATGGGCCGCGTTTGGCCGTTATGGTGGCTATGCCGCAGGCTTTACCACTGGCTTACTTGGCTTTATGCAAATATTTTGGGATGCCAATCGGCAGGGGATCCAAGATAAAATATCTTCAACAGTCGTGATAGACTTAGTGCAAATGCATAAAAAGCAACGATTAGAGCAACAAGCGCAGGGGCAAAATGAGTTAGCACCTGTGCTTACGAGTGATGATGCATCCTCTGCTCACCTTACAACCAGTACCCGTTTGGAGCATTTATGAAACAGGTCGTCATTTCGGGGAGTGGCCTATTTACGCCGCCCCACAGTATTTCCAATGAAGCCTTAGTTGAGAGCTTCAATGCTTATGTGGATATTTTCAATCTTGAAAATGCAGGCTTAATTGAGCAAGGCCATGTTGCGGCTTTGTCCTATTCATCGAGCGAGTTTATTGAAAAAGCCTCAGGTATCAAGCACAGATATGTGATGGTGAAAGAGGGCATTCTGGATCCCGAAGTCATGATGCCGTTGATTCCTGAGCGCAGCAGTGACGAATTATCTATGCAGGCTGAGATTGGCCTTGAAGCTGCCTTGATGGCACTAAAGAATGCCAATCTCAAGGCTGAGCAAATTGACTTAGTGATTGTTGCCTGTGCTTATACTCAGCGTGCGTATCCTGCTATGGCGATTGAAATTCAACGTGCACTGGGTACGCGGGGTTATGGTTACGACATGCAGGTAGCGTGTTCATCGGCGACGTTTGCAATTGTCGCCGCGGCTAATGCCATTGCTACGGGTTCTGCCTCAAGAGTGTTAGTGATCAACCCTGAGATTTGCTCGGCACAGGTGAATTATCGCGACCGTGACAGCCATTTTATCTTCGGTGATGTGGCGACGGCTCTGGTACTGGAAGAACAAAGCTTAGCCCAGTCTGATCATGTGTTTAAGATCCTCTCAAGCCGCTGTTTTACCGATTACTCGAACAATATTCGCAGTAATTTCGGTTTCTTGAATCGCTGCGATCCGAGTGCGGCCCATCAAGCTGATAAGTTATTCCACCAACAAGGGCGCAAGGTATTTAAAGAGCTGTTGCCGATGATTTATCAGCATTTGGATGAACATCTGGCCGAACAAGCGTTAACGCCACAGTCTTTTAAGCGTTTATGGTTGCATCAAGCGAACATCAACATGAATCAGTTTGTAGTGAGAAAGTTGCTTGGGGATGATGTGTCAGCGGAACAAGCGCCCGTGGTGTTAGATGAATACGCCAATACGGCTTCCGCGGGTTCTGTGATTGCATTTCACAAGTTTTCCGGTGACTTTAAGACTGGCGATTTAGGTTTATTGAGTTCGTTTGGCGCAGGATATTCTATTGGCAGTGTTATTCTGCAGAAGGTCTAAGATTCTCACCGCCATAATAAAAAGCCCACATCGAGGAAGATGTGGGCTTTTTATGTCAGTTGTTTGCCTAAGTTGCTTTCTGTTTAAGGCAATGATTGTTTATAGCAGCCATGCGTAACTTAACTTCATAAAGTAGGTTTTCTCGTCCCGTGTCAGGCGGCTTAACTCATCATTAGCCTGCAAACTATCAGAGTATCCGAGGTAGAACACACTCTGCGGATTGAGTTTATAACCGTAGAGGAGCTCATTGCCTAAATGCGCTTCCTCACTCTGCGGCGCTGAATATAAATACTGCGCTACATTGCGATTTATCCGGGTGTAAATGCTAGAAAGGCGAATAAAACTGTGTAGACTGAATTGCCAGTTGAGGCGTACATCGCTCAGATTAGCGGTAAAAAGCGCACCTTGTTCCACATCCATTTGCTGATAAAGATGGGATATATCGATAGAAAGTCCATTAGCAATTTTCCAATTGATACTCGGGTTCATTTGCGTTTTAGTGCCCAGCCTATCATTGATAAAATCAATTTCATCGCCGTAGTACATTTCAAGCTCCATACTCAGGGGCGATAACGGGGTTACTGCGCCATAAAACCACACTTGGGTTTCATCATATAGTTGACTATTTCCGGCGATAGTGAGCAGTGAAGCATCGAGGCGAGGGCCCACACGTTCACGGGTTTCTATACCAAAGGTGATTTCGCTTTGTAATGCGCCGAGGATTTCTATGTAGGCTTCATACTCTTCTTCAAGTCGTTCGCCTGCTTGGTTATGAGTGATATCCCAATCTCCCGCTAATTCTACCTTGTTAAAGGTGCCCGTAGGATACCAAATCAAACCCGCACCAGCCTCAAAGTGTAGTGGTCAAGTAAAATTGGCCACGATTTTAGAGTCATTCCAATATAAACGTTCTGACTCATTTGGCGTTAACCCACCATTATATTGATGGGGTCTAGTCTCGCTGTAATATCCAGTGATGTAATTTGTGATCTCTTTATCTGCTTCTGTGAAATTCCCATAACCACTTGCGGGTATCCATTCAGATTTCAAACTTCTAAAGAAACGATCCATCGGTGCGTTATCCCAACAATTCCCGCGACGTCTC